>JAQUMZ010000007.1 GCA_028717865.1 Elusimicrobiota bacterium
TGGCAGACACGAGTCATCCGCAGCAGAGAATCCGTATCCGCCTTCGGGCCTACGATCATCGCGTGCTCGATGCCAGCGTGGGCAAGATCGTCGAGACGGCGCAGCGGACCGGGGCCGTGGTTTCGGGACCCGTTTTGTTGCCCACTCACATCAAGAAGTACACGGTTCTTCGGTCTCCCCACGTGGACAAAAAATCCCGTGAGCAGTTCGAGATGCGGGTGCACAAGCGGCTCATCGAGCTCAACTCGACGACGCAGCGGACGGTGGACGAGTTGATGAAGCTGGATCTGCCGGCGGGCGTGGACGTGGAGATCAAGCTGTAGGAGCGACGCGAGAGGATTTATGAGCGAAAACGCGCAGGCGCCGGCCGAGGGAGCCCAGAAGGCACCCGCGACCTTTCGGACCATATTGGGCGAGAAGGTCGGCATGACGCAGGTTTACGGACGGCGGGACAACCGCTTGTTCGGGGTCACCGTGGTCAAGGCCGGTCCGTGTCCGGTCGTCCGGGTCAAGACCGCCGCGGGGCCGGACGGCTACAACGCGGTCCTGATCGGCTACGGCCGGCGCGACGAGAAGCGGCTGTCCAAGCCCGAGCTCGGACAGTTCAAGAAGGCCGGCTTGGCGCCGGTGCGCTTCACGCGCGAGATCCGCGTCCCCGATACCGCGGGCCTCGCGGCCGGACAATCGGTGCAGCTCGACGGTTTGTTCAAGGTGGGCGATTACGTGGACGTTCAAGGCACGACCAAGGGGCACGGATTCGCCGGGGTCATGAAGCGCCACGGCTTCCGCGGTCTGCCCGCCTCCCACGGCGCTTCCGACAAGAAGCGTTCCCCGGGCTCCCTGGCCTCGCGCCGGTCCCTGGGCCGCGTGCTGCCCGGCCAGCGCATGGCCGGCCACATGGGCCACGAGACCAACACGAGCCTCAAGCTCGAGATCATCAAGGTGGATCCGCGCGAGAACCTGCTTTTCCTCGCCGGAGCCGTTCCCTGTCCCCGGGGCGGCCTGGTGACCATATCCGAGACGGTGAAGGCCAAGAAGCGTTACGTCGAGCCGGCCAAGAGCGCGGTCAAGAAGGACAAGATGGGCAACATCATCGTCGCCAAGAAGCCCACCAAGGCCGCGCCGAAATAGGGGAAGCCATGGAAGCGCAACTTTTAAACACTCAAGGAGCGGAGGTCGGCAAGGTCGAGCTGCGCGAGGCGGTATTCGGCCGCCGGCCCTCGCCTCAGTTCCTGCACGAATACGTCACCAAGTACCTGGCCAATCAGCGGCGGGGCACGGCGAACACCAAGACGCGCGCCGAGGTCTCGGGCACGGGCAAAAAGCCCTGGAAACAGAAGCATACCGGGCGGGCGCGGGCCGGGTCCTTTCGCTCCCCGCTCTGGCGGCATGGCGGAGTCACCTTCGGTCCGCGGGCCGGGCACGTGCGCCTGGAGCTGCCGCGGCGCAAATCGCGCCTGGCCCTGGCGCAGGCGCTTTCCAGCAAGCTGGCGGAGGGCGGCTTGGTTTTCGTGGAGAACCTCGGCCTGGAGCAGCCCAAGACCAAGCTGGTGGCGCGACTGCTCAAGTCGCTCAAGTGCGACGGGCGCACCACGCTGGTGCTCGACGTCCCGAATCCCATGCTGTCCAGGGCCAGCCGCAATATCCCCGAAGTCGAGGTGGCCTTGGCCGGGGATCTCAACGCTTACGGCGTTTTGCGCGCCCGCAAGCTGGTGTTGACCCGGCCGGCTCTGGAAAAACTGGCCGCGCGCTTCGCCTCCCTGGAGGACGCCGCGGCCGCAGTCGCGCCCGCCGCGGCCGCCGCCAAGGCCGTCAAGCCCGAGAAGCCGGCCGCCCGGCCCGCCAAGAAGCCGGCGGCGCGGCCCAAGGCCGCGGCCCCCAAGACCGCGCGCAAGTCCAAGGATAAGGGAAACTGACATGGCCAAGGGAACCATCGTTTCGGCGGAGTCGTACGGGATCATCTGCCGCCCGTTGCTGACCGAGCGCAGCACCATCCAGAAGGAGAAGCACAACCAATATGCCTTCGAGGTGGCGCGCAGCGCCGACAAGGGCGCCATCAAGCGCGCCATCAAGGCTCTGTTCAAGGTGGACGTCCTGGCGGTGCGGACCATGGTGGTCCCGGGGAAATATCGCCGCTATGGCCGAGGCGGCGGGCTGCGGCCGGATTGGAAGAAAGCCATCGTCACCATCGGCAAAGGTCAAAAAATAGAGGTCGCGGAGCAGACCGCTTAACTGGAAGGATTTATGCCTATCAAAAGCTATCGGCCCTACACGCCGTCCCGCCGCCATATGACGTCGGCGGACTACTCGGACTTGACCGCCGCGCGTCCGCAGAAATCCCTGGTGCGCGCGCTCAAGCGCAAGGGCGGCCGCAACAACACCGGCATGATCATGGTGCGCCATCAGGGCGGAGGCGCCAAACGGGCCTACCGCGTGGTGGATTTCAAGCGGGACAAGATCGGGGTTCCCGGACGGATCGCGACCATCGAGCGCGACCCCAACCGCAGCGCCCGCATCTGCCTCGTCAACTACGCGGACGGGGAGAAAAGATACATCCTGCATCCCGTGGGCTTGAAGGTGGGGGATACGGTCGTCAGCGGACCGCAGGCCGACATCAAGGTCGGCAACACCCTGCCGCTCTCGCGCATCCCGGAAGGTTCTTTCGTGCACAACGTGGAGCTGCTGCCGGGCAAGGGCGGCCAGCTCATGCGCGCCGCCGGCTCCCAGGCGAAGTTGATGGCCAAGGACGCCGGTTACGCGCAGCTGAAGATGCCTTCCGGGGAGATTCGCCTGGTCCCGGAGGCGTGCCTCGCCACGCTCGGGCAGGTCTCCAACACCGAGCACAACACCATCAATCTGGGGAAGGCCGGGCGGTCCCGGCATCGGGGAATACGGCCCACGGTGCGCGGCGGGGCCATGAACGCTACGGATCATCCCCTGGGCGGCGGCCGCGGCAAGTCCAAGGGGGGCAACCATCCCCGTTCGCCGTGGAACCAGCTGTCCAAGGGCTTCAAGACGCGCAATAAAAACAAGGTTTGGGGCTGGACGATCGTTTCCGATCGCCGGCGCCAGATCGCCGGCTAGCCGATGTTTTTCAGCGAGAGGAATACATGAGCAGATCCAGCCGCAAGGGGCCGTACGTAGACGCTAAGCTTCTCACGAAGGTTCAGAAACTGAACACCGCCGGGGAGAAAAAGGTCATCAAGACCTGGGCGCGCCGCAGCACCATCCCGCCGGAGTTCGTCGGGCACACCTTCGCGGTGCACAACGGCAGGAAGTTCCTGCCCATTTACATCACCGAACAGATGGTGGGGCACAAGCTGGGGGAGTTCTCCTTCACCCGGTATTTCCGCGCCCACGGCGGCGCCCACAAAGAATCCACCTCCCTGACCTGAGGACCTTGAACATGGAAGCCACCGCATACGCCAGATTCCAAAGATTCGGAACGCGAAAAGTCGCGCAAGTCCTCAAGGAGATACGGGGCAAATCGGTCCTGCAGGCCGAGCAGCTGCTGCCCATGATCCCCCGGGCCTGCGGCCTCATGATCGGCAAGACCCTGCGCAGCGCCGCCGCGAACCTGACCATCAAGGCGCGCCTGGCCGGCAAGACGCTGGTTCCCGAGCGGGTTTTCGTCAAGTCCTGCTGGGCCGGCCAGGGCCCGATGGGGCAGATGCGGCGCGTCATGCCCGCGCCCCAGGGGCGGGCCAACACGTTCAAGCGCAAGGTTTGCCATCTGACGGTGGTGGTCAGCGACGAGGCGGGGAGATAAATCATGGGCAATAAAACACATCCCAAGGCCATGCGCCTGGGCTACACCGCGGATTGGGAATCCAAGTGGTTCTCGTTGCGGGATATGCCGGCGCTGATCGGAGAAGATTACAAGATCCGGGACCGGGTCAAGAAGGCCTTCCGGATGGCGGCGGTAAGCTGGGTGGGCATCGAGCGCGCCGGCTCCTACCTGCGCGTCAACATCCACACGGCCCGGCCCGGCGTGGTCATCGGAAAGAAGGGAGCCGATATCGAGGCCATCAGATCCCAGATCGAGGGCTTGACCCAGCGCAAGACCTTCATCAACGTGATGGAGATCAAGGATCCGGAGCTCGATCCCCGCTTGGTCGCCGAGGCCATCGCCATCCAGTTGGAGAAGCGCATAGCCTACCGCCGCGCCATGAGGCGCTCCATCGAGCGGACCATGCAATCCGGAGCCCTCGGGATCAAGGTGATGGTTTCCGGCCGCCTCAACGGCGGCGAGATCGCCCGGCGGGAGTGGGCGCGCGAGGGGCGGGTGCCCCTGCATACCTATTCCGCCGAGGTGGATTACGGCACGGCGGAGGCTTATACCACCGCGGGCGTCATCGGCGTCAAGTGCTGGATCTTCAAGCGCCAGCATTTCGTCAAGAGCGCCAAGGACCTGCAGCAGCTGGTCAAGGCCGCGGAGAGCGCGGCCGCCACGCAGGCCGCCTTGGCCCCCGCGCCCGCGGCGGTCCCGGCGCCGGAGGCTCAGCCCGCCGCCCCGGCGGCCCCGGCCGCAAGCGCGCCCGAAGGAGGCAAGTCCGATGCTGATGCCTAAGCGCGTAAAGTATCGCAAGCCGCACAGCCACCCGCGCATCAAGGGGCCCGCGAAGCGGGGCACCGCGATCGCTTTCGGCGAGTACGCGCTCAAGGCCTTGGAGCCCAAATGGGTCACGGCGCGGCAGATCGAGGCGGCCCGCGTCTGCATCGGGCGCCACATGAAGAAGGGCGGAAAACTTTGGCTGCGCATATTCCCGGACAAGGCCGTCACCAAGCATCCGGCCGAGACCCGCATGGGAAAAGGCAAGGGCGCGCCGGATCACTGGGCCGCGGTCATCCGCCCCGGGCGCATTCTTTTCGAGATCGAGGGCATACCGCGCCAGGAGGCCGAGAAGGCCTTGACCGTGGCCGCCTTCAAGCTGCCGATCCGCACCCAATTCGTCGTCCGGGAGCACATATAAACCATGAAGTCCAAGGATAAGGAGACCCTGCGGAATCATTCCCCGGAGGAACTGCGCGCCGAGCTGCTGGCTGCGCGCGAAAAACTCTTCCGGCTCAAGTTCAAGCACGAGGTCAGCCCCGTGAAGAACCCGTTGGAACTGCGCACCCTGCGCCGCCATGCCGCCCGGCTCGAGACGTGGATCCGGGCCAAGGCGTCGGCGGCCAAGAAGAGCTGAGGATAGACCAATGACACCCGAACCCCCCGTGGAGCGCTCCAAGAGGAAGAACTTTTCAGGCGTAGTCGTCTCGGATCGGATGAACAAGACCCGCGTGGTCGAGATCACGCGCCAGGTCCGGCATCCTTTCTACGAGAAGATCGTCAAGCGGACCAGCCGCTTCAGCGTCCATGACGAGGCCAACGAGTCCCGGCTGGGAGACTTGGTCGAGATCATGGGCACGCGGCCGCTCTCCCGCACCAAGCGCTGGCGGCTGGTGCGCGTCGTCAAGGCCGCGCCTAGAAGCGCGGTTGATCCCCTCCGGCGGGCGGAAAACAGCCTCGCCTCCGGGGACGGCGGGTCCTTGCCCGCCAAGGCCAAGCCATGATCCAGCTGCGCTCCATCATAAACGTGGCCGACAACTCCGGGGCCCGCAAGCTCCAGGTTTTCCATGTCGCCAGGGGCAGCTATCACCGCTATGCCACCGTCGGCGACATCGTGGTCTGCAGCGTGCGCGACGCCCTGCCCAACGGCGCGATCAAGAAGGGGGAAGTGGTCAAGGCCGTCGTCGTGCGGGCCGTGCGCAACCGCCGGCGTCCCGACGGCTCCTACGTCCGCTTCGACGACAACGCGGCCTGCGTCATAGACGACAACAACGAGCCCAAGGGCACCCGCGTGTTCGGTCCGGTCGCCCGCGAGCTGCGCGACAAGGAATATCTGAAAATCATTTCCCTGGCCCCCGAGGTGGTCTGAAGTCATGAAACTTAAGCTGCGCAAGAAGGACAAGGTGATGGTGATCGCCGGCAAGGACAAGGGCAAGTCCGGCGAGGTGCTGCGCATCTATCCCGAGAAGAGCCGCATCCTGATCGGGAAAATCAACATGGTCACCAAGCACCGCAAACCCCGCCAGAACCAGCCGGGGGGGCTGCAGAAGATGGAAGCCCCCATCGCCTACTCCAACGTGATGCTGCTCTGCCCCAAGTGCGAAAAGCCGATCCGGCCCAAGTTGGACAAGCTGGCCACGGGCGAGGCGGTCCGGATTTGCCGCAGGTGCGGCGAGACGATCCTATAGGTCCCCGAGGAAGCCATGACAGAGAAGGATGCCCACGCAACAGAAAAAGCGGCCCAGGCCAAGGCCAAAGCCCTGGCCGCCAAGAAAGCGGCGCAGGACGCCAAAAGCGCCAAGGCCGCCGGACCCGCCCTGGCCGTATCCGACGGCAAGGAAGCTCCCCACCCGGTGCCGCGGCTCAAGAAGCGCTACCTGGAGGAGGCCGTGCCCGAGTTGATGCAGCGCTTCGGCCTGAAAAATCCTCTGCAGTGCCCCCGCCTGGTCAAGATCGTGGTCAATGTGGGCGTATCCGAGGCCCGCGACAATATCCAGGTGCTCGACGCCATCCGCGAGGAGCTGGCGCTCATCACCGGGCAATGGCCGCAGCTGAGGCGGGCGCACAAGTCGATCTCGAACTTCAAGCTGCGGCAGGGCATGCCGATCGGCCTGCGCGTGACCCTGCGCGGAGACCGGATGTACGAGTTCCTCGACCGGCTGATCTCCCTGTCCATCCCGCGCCTGCGCGACTTCCGCGGCCTGGAGCCCCGGGGCTTCGACGGCACGGGGAACTACAACCTGGGCCTGCGCGAGCAGATGATTTTTCCGGAGATCAACGTCGAGAAGTCGATCAAGCAGCACGGCCTCAACATCACGTTCGTCACCACGGCGGGCCGAGACGAACTCAGCCTCGAGCTCTTGCGCGCCTTGGGCATGCCGTTTAAACAGGCCGCCGCGAAAGGCGCCGCCTTGGCGGCCGCGGCTTCGGGAGGGAATTGACCATGGCGACCACCGCTTGGAAAGCCAAGACTCAGGTTGCTCCGAAATTCGCGACCCGGCAGCGCAATCGCTGCCAGATTTGCGGCCGGCCGCGCGCGTATTACCGGGATTTCGGCCTGTGCCGCATATGTTTCCGCAAGATGGCGCATCAAGGGCAGCTGCCCGGCGTCAAGAAATCTTCTTGGTAGGTTGAAAACATGGACCATATAGCAGATCTTCTGACCAGCATCAGGAACGCCAACCTCCGCCAGAAAGACCGGGTGGACATTCCGCATACCAAGCTCAAGCTCGAGATCGTGCGCATCCTGAAAGAGGAGGGCTTCATCGCCAACTACAAGACCCTCTTCGCCAACGGCAGCAAGCGCGGCCTGATCCGGGTCTTCCTTAAATTTTCTCCGGAGAAGGAGCCGGTTATCCGCGGCATCCAGCGTGTTTCCCGGCCCGGCCTGCGCATCTACCGCTCTTATCAGGACATCCCGCGCGCGCGCGGCGGCTTCGCGGTGACCATTCTCTCGACTTCGCAAGGGGTTCTGACCAACAAGCAGGCCAAGGAAAAGAAAGTGGGCGGAGAGATTCTCTGCCAGGTGTGGTGAGCTGACATGAGCCGAATAGGAAAGATGCCGGTCGTCATCCCGTCCTCGGTGCAGGTTTCCGTCGCGGACGGAGTCGTGACGGCGAAGGGGCCCAAGGGGCAGCTGCAGGAAAAGCTCCATCCCCTGGTCCGTGCCGAGGTCAAGGACGGCAAGGTTTGGCTGTCCGCCGATTTGGCCGCCGCCCGCGAGGCGTCCGCCGTCTACGGCATGAGCCGCGCGCGCGTCAACAACATGGTGCGGGGCGTCAACGAGGGCTTCTCCCGGGTGCTCGACGTCGTCGGACTGGGTTTCCGCGCGGAGGTCGCCGGGCCCAAGCTGACTCTCAGCCTGGGCAAGTCCCACCCCGTGATTTTCACGGCGTCTCCCGGCGTGACGCTGAGCGTGGACGCCAAGAAGACCCAGGTCACGGTCAGCGGCGCCGACAAGATGCAAGTCGGCGAGACCGCGGCCAAGATCCGAGAACTGCGCAAGCCCGAGCCCTATAAGGGTACCGGCATCCGCTATCACGGCGAGCACGTCCGCAAGAAGGCGGGCAAGACCGCGGCGGGCGCCGGAGCGGCGGCCGGCGGGGCCAAGAAATAAGGGGAACCGATCCGATGAAAGACAAGTGGACGCGATACGAGTACCGCAAGCGGCGCACTCGCGACAAGCTGGCCCAGCGGCCCGACGGCCGGCCGCGGCTGAGCGTGCACCGCAGCCTAAAGCGGATTTACGCCCAGATAATCGACGACAGGCAAGGCTCCACCCTCGCCTTCGCCTGCTCCCACGCCAAGGAATTCAAGGCCGAGAAGCTCGGCAAGGACCTGGCCGCGGCCAAGCGCGTGGGCGAGTTGATCGCGCGCAAGGCCTTGGCGGCGGGAGTCAAGAAAGTCGCTTTCGACCGCGGCGCTCACATCTATCACGGCCGGATCAAGGCGTTGGCCGAAGCCGCCCGCGCGGCGGGGCTCGAATTCTAGCAGGATGAACCGGAGAACGACATGACCGATACCACCCCCAACCCGCCGGCGGCGCCGCAGGCGCCGCAGGCACCGCGCGCCGCCCAACCCCAGCGGGGGCGCCCTCCGGAGCGCCGGCCGCGGCGCGATCCGAACGCGCTCAGCGAGGACGGTTATCGCGAAACCGTGGTGGCGATCAACCGCGTCTCCAAGACCGTCAAGGGCGGCAAAAGGTTCTCTTTCTCGGCCCTGGTCGTGATCGGCGACGGCGCCGGCACGGTCGGCGCGGGCCTGGGCAAGGCGCGCGAGGTGCAGTCCTCCATACACAAGGCCAACGCCCAGGCGCGCAAGAACCTGCTCAAGTTCCCGCTGCAGGGGGACACGATTCCGCACGAGATCATCGGCAAGTTCGGAGCGGGCCGGGTCTGGATGAAGCCGGCGGCCCCCGGCACCGGCGTCATCGCCGGCGGCGGCGTGCGCGCGGTGCTCGAGGCGGGAGGGGTGCGCAACATCCTGACCAAGAGCCTGGGCTCCAGCAACTGCTTCAATATGGTGGGCGCCACGATGGAATGCCTGCGACGCCTGCGCACCAGCGAACAGACCGCCAAGCTGCGCGGCAAATAAGGATCCAGCCATGAAAGATAAGACCAGTCTCGCCGTAACCCTGCATAGCATCGCGCCCGTCCCGGGCTCGCGGCGGCGGCCCGTGCGTCTGGGCATGGGGGAGGGTTCCGGAACCGGCCAGACGGCGACCCGGGGCCAGAAGGGCCAGCGCAGCCGCTCCGGCGACGGCAAGATGTCCGGTTTCGAGGGCGGCCAGACTCCGCTGCTGCGGCGCATACCGAAGCGCGGCTTCACCAATGGCCCGTTCCGGCGGCGCTTCCAGGTGGTTTCCTTGGCCGCCATCGGCAAGACGTTCCGGAACCAGCGCGAAGTCGATCTTGACGCCCTGCGCATTCACGGCCTGGTCAAGGGCCGGCTGCCGGTGAAAGTGCTGGGAGACGGTGCGCTGGAGGGGGCCTTCAAGATCAGCGCGCACGCCTTCTCGGCCGGCGCGCGGGATAAAATCCAGAAGGCGGGCGGCGAGGCCGTCGTCCTCAAGCCATGATCCAGCGCGTCACCGACATCTTCGACGTCCCGGATTTGCGCAAGCGGGTGCTGTTCACGCTGGGAGCCATCGCCGTGTACCGCGTGGGCGCCGCCATCCCCATCCCGGGGATCAACGGCGACGCCATCCGCGCCATCTTCGAGGCGCAGAAGAACAGCCTGCTGGGCTTCCTTAACATATTCTCCGGCGGCGCGCTGGGGCGCTTCTCCATATTCTCCATGGGCGTGATGCCCTACATCAACGCCTCCATCATCATGAGCCTGCTGCAGGGCGCCCACGTCATACCCTATCTCGACCGCCTGCACAAGGAGGGCGAGCTGGGCCGGCGCAAGCTCAACAGCCTGACCCGCTATCTGACCCTTTTCCTGGCTTCTTTTCAGTCCTTCGGCTTGACCATCGCCATCACGAAGATGACGCCTCCCGGCGGGGCTCCGGTCGTCTCGAACCCCACGTGGGGTTTCTACATGATGACCGTGCTTACCTTGACGGCGGGGACGATCTTCATCATGTGGCTGGGCGAGCAGATGACCGAGAACGGCATCGGCAACGGCATTTCCCTGCTGATCTTCGCCGGCATCGTAGAGCGCATACCCAGCGCGACCTTCGGGCTCATCCAGCTCATCCGCCTCGAGGAGATCGGCTTGCTGACCGCGATCTTCCTGGTCGCCGCGCTCGTCGCCGTGATCATTTCCGTGGTCTGGGTGGAAACCGCCCAGCGCAAGATCCCCGTCCAGTACGCCAAGCGCGTGGTGGGACGCAAGATGTACGGCGGGGCCTCCAGCTACCTGCCGCTCAAGGTGGACCAGTCCGGAGTCATCGCGGTGATCTTCGCGGTTTCCCTGCTGACGGTGCCCATGACCGTGATCACCTTCGCGCCCCAGGCGCCCTGGGCCCACAAAATGATGGAGTTCTGGAGCCGGGGCAATTGGCTCTATCAGCTATTATACGCCGGTCTGGTGATCTTTTTCTGCTACTTCTACAATTCGGTTTCGATCAACCCCGTGGATCTCGCCGACAACATGAAGAAGTCCGGCGGTTTCGTCCCGGGCATCCGCCCCGGAGAGCCCACGGCCAAGTACATCGAGTGGGTGCTCGAGCGCATCACCCTGGGCGGCGCGCTGTTCGTGGCGGCCATCGCGGTTTTGCCTGATTGGCTGCGCCAGGAGTGGAACACGCCGTTTTATTTCGGCGGCACTTCCCTGCTCATCGTGGTGGGCGTGGCGCTCGACACCATGGGGCAGCTTGAGGCGCATTTGATCATGCGCCACTACGAGGGCTTCCTCAAGAAAGGGCGTATCCAGCAGCGCTGGTTCAACGTGGGGAGCTAGCATGATCATCATTCTCATCGGCGCTCCGGGGTCGGGCAAGGGCACGCAGTCCGCGGTCCTCTGCCGGCGCTTCGGCTTCACGCATCTGTCCACGGGGGACATCCTGCGGGCCGAGATCGCGGGGAAGACCGCGATCGGGCTGAAGGCCGCCGAGTACGTCAACAACGGCAAGCTGGTCCCGGACCATATCGTCACCGAGATGGTGGCCATGAAGCTCGAGGACCCCAAGGGCGGGCGCTATCTGTTCGACGGCTTCCCGCGCAACCTGGAGCAGGCGCAGACCCTTTCGGGCGCGCTCGCCAAGCAAAGCGCTTCCATCGACCTGGTGTTGTTCCTGGAATTGAGCCATGACGAGGCCATGCGGCGGCTGACCTCCCGGCGCCTGTGCGGCGCCTGCGGCGAGGTTTTCAACGTCATGACCCGCCCGTCCAAGAAGGAAGGCGCATGCGACAAGTGCGGGGGCGCGCTGGTTCAGCGCGAGGACGACAGCGAGGCCACCGCGCGCAAGCGGCTTATGGTTTACGAGGACCTGACCCGGCCGCTGGTCTCTTTCTACAAGGCGGAACAGGTCCTCCACGAGGTCGACGCCGGCCGCGCTCCCGAGGCCGTGACCGAGAATCTCGCGGAAATTATCCAGCCGCTTCTGGCGGCGCGGCAGTAAGGATGTTTTCAACCAAGACCGTGGAACTCAAGGGCGCCGCCGAGCTCGCGGCCATGCGCCGGGCCGGATCGGTCCTGGCGCAGGCCCTGGCCGCGGTTGCCGCCGCCGTGCGTCCGGGCCTTACCACCCTGGAGCTCGACCGCATCGCGGTCGCCGAGCTGGCGCGGCGCAAGGCCGAGCCCGCGTTCCTGGGCTACCGGGGCTTTCCGGCCTCGCTGTGCGTATCCGTCAACGACGAGATCATCCACGGCATACCCTCGGATGGGCGGCGGCTGAGCGAGGGCGACTTGGTCAGCCTGGACATGGGCTGCCGCTGCGAGGGGTTTTACTCGGATGCGGCCGTGACCGTGGGCGCGGGGGCCTTGGCGCCCGAGGCCCGGCGCTTGCTGGAGGCGACGCGGGACGCTTTGCAGGCGGGCATCGATGCCATGCGCCCGGGCGGACGCTTGGGGGACGTCTCCAACGCGATCCAGCGCCTGGTGGAGGGCGCGGGCTTCTCGGTCGTGCGCGAGTTCGTCGGGCACGGCATCGGGCGGGCCCTGCACGAGGAACCCCCGGTTCCCAACTTCGGCAAGGCCGGGACCGGGCCGAGGCTGGTCGCGGGCATGGTCTTGGCCGTGGAACCTATGGTCAACGCCGGGAGCTGGGAGGCGCGCACCCTCTCCGACGGCTGGACGTGCGTGACCAAGGACGGCAGTCTTTCGGCGCACTTCGAGCATACGGTGGCCATGACCGAGCGGGGGCCGGAGGTGTTGACGCGCCAAGAGAGTCGTGGGATAAAGGAGCCGTTATAGTGAAGGAAGACAAGATCGAGGTGGAAGGCAGCATTCTGGAGGCCTTGCCCAACGCCATGTTTCGCGTGGAGATCGCGCCGGGCAAGGTCGTGCTGGCGCACATTTCGGGGAAGATGCGCATGCATTACATCAAGATCCTGCCCGGGGACAAGGTGCGCGTCGAGCTGTCGCCTTACGACCTGAGCCGGGGACGGATCATATATCGGGAGCAATAAGATGAAAGTCAGAGCCAGCGTCAAGCCGATTTGCCAGAAATGCCGGATCGTAAAGCGCGGCGGGGTGGTGCGCGTTTTGTGCTCCAACCCCAAGCACAAGCAAAGACAGGGTTAGGAGAGAGCCATGGCACGTGTAGCCGGAGTTGATTTGCCGAAGAACAAGAGGATCGACGTCGCCCTGCGTTACCTGTACGGGCTCGGGAAGACGACGGCCAACGAAGTCTTGGCCAAGCTTAACAACGCCGTGCCGCCCTCGACCCGGGTCAAGGACCTCAACGAACAGCAAGTGTCCTTGTTGAGCAATATTATCACCAAGGAGTTCAAGGTGGAGGGCGAACTGCGCCGGGAGCTTTCCGGCAACCTGCAGCGGCTGCAGGAGATCGGCAGCTACCGGGGCGCCCGCTACCGCCGGGGACTGCCCGTCCGCGGCCAGCGCACGCGCACCAACGCGCGCACCCGGCGCGGGCGCCGCAAGACCGTGGGCTCGGGCAAGGCCGAGGCTAAACCGGCGGCGAAGGCCTGATCCAATCCAGGAGAGATAAACAGCAATGGCAGACGAGGTAAAACCCAAAACACCGGCGCCCCGCTCCCAGAGCGGCGGTTCCAGGAAGTCCTGGAAGTCGCTGACCTTCGCCAAGGTCTTCATTCAGTGCACGTTCAACAACACGATCGTATCCCTTACCGACGATCGCGGCGACGTCCTGGCGTGGTCCTCGGCCGGAGGCAGCGGCTTTAGAGGCACCAAGAAAGGCACCCCTTTCGCCGCCGGAGTCACGGCGGGCAAGATCGCCAAGCGGGCGCAGGAATTGGGCGTCAAGCAGGTCGCGATCTTTATCAAGGGCCCGGGGCCGGGGCGCGAGACCGCGGTGCGCAGCCTGGGCAACTCGGGTCTGGTTATCCTCAGCATCAAGGACGTGACGCCCCTGCCGCATAACGGCTGCCGTCCGCCCAAAGCCAGGAGGGTCTAGCCATGCGCCATACCGGACCGGTCTGCAAGCAGTGCCGCCGGGAACAGACGAAGCTGTTCCTGAAAGGCGACAAATGCTACACGAAGTGCATATTCGAGAAGCGCCCGACTCCGCCGGGTATGGCCCGGCCGCAGCGGGGCAAGCCCTCCGCGTTCTCCATCCGCTTGCGCGAAAAGCAGAAGCTGCGCCGCCTGGTGTCCATGTCGGAGCGGCCGTTCGAGCGCCTGGTCGAGGCCGCCTCGCGGGCCCACGAGGCCTCGGGCACCCACCTTTTGCGCACCCTGGAGCTGCGGCTCGACAATATCGTGCGGCGCATGGGGTTGGCGACTTCCCTCAAGCAGGCGCGCCAGCTGGTCCGGCACGGCCAAATCAAGGTGGACGGCAAGACGGTGAGCATACCTTCCTGCACCGTCGCCCCGGGCGCGGTCGTGGCTTTGGATCCCGGGAGCCGTGACAACGTGGGCATCAAGCTTAGCCTGGAGACGGCCAAGCGGCTCAATGCGCGGCCGAGCTTCCTTGAGTTCAACGAGGCGGAGCTGGCCGCGAAGATCATCCGTCTGCCGGAGCGCGCCGAGATGTCGTTCCCGGTCAACGAACAGCTCATCATCGAGTACTATTCCAAGTAGGGATTCAAGGGGAAAGAGGAGCCCATGGCTTATAAAGAACTGATCCTGCCGCAGAAGCTCAGCGTGGACGAGAAGACGATGTCGGACAATTACGCGAAATTCATCGCCGAGCCCTATGAACGAGGCTATGGCCAAACGGTCGGCAACGCCTTGCGCCGGGTCCTGCTTTCCAGCCTGGAGGGAGCCGCGGTGACGGCGGTCCGCATCGAAGGCGCCAGCCACGAATACGTCACGCTCAACGGCGTCAAGGAGGACATGATGAACGTCCTCCTCAACCTCAAGAAGCTGCGGGTGAAGCTCTTCTCCAACGGGCCGGAGACGGTGTACCTGTCCGCCGCCAAGGAGGGGGAGGTGACCGCGGGCCAGATCCGGGTCAACTCCAACGTCGAGGTCGTCAACAAGGACCTGGTGCTCGCCAATCTCGAGGCCGGGGGCAAGCTGGATCTCGAGATCGAGATATCCAAGGGCCGCGGCTACATCCCCGCCGAGGAACTGCGGCAGCAAAGCCACTGGCCGGCGGGCTTCCTGCCCGTGGACGCGCTGTTTTCCCCGGTGGTCAAGGTCCATTACGACGTGGAAAACGCGCGCGTGGGGCAGGTCACGGATTACGACCGGCTGATCGTGGAGATCTGGACGGACGGCTCGCTCAACCCCGCCGAGGCCCTGATCCAATCCTCCAAGCTCCTGCGCCAATCCCTGGACATTTTCATCCCCGAGGAGGAGGCCGCCGCCGGGACGGGCGAGGCCTACGCGGGGGAGGCGGGCCTGGAGGGGGCCGTGGCGGGAGAGGGCCCGGGCTCCGACTCCAAGCTCAAGGACATCCTGGGCCAGCCGATCGACATGATCGAGCTGTCCTCGCGCGCCTCCAACTGCCTAAAGGTCGCGCGCATAAAGACCATCGGCGAACTGGTGTCCAAGCACGACGAGGAGCTTTTGGCCGTCAAGAATTTCGGCAAGAAGTCCCTCGATGAGATCAAGGACCGGCTCAAGGACATGGGCTTGTCCCTGGGCATGCAGGTGGGAGCCTGACCGCTTCGGCGGACAAAGGACGGAGTTATGATCAAGACCCTGGGCGGACGCAAGTTGGGGGTGACGGGCTCGCACCGTCGCGCCCTGCTGAGGAACATGGCCACGAGCCTGTTCCTGCATGAGAAGGTGGAGACGACGATCGCCAAGGCGAAGGAACTGCGTCCCTTCGCCGAGCGCCTGATCAGCCGGGCCGTGCGCGGCAATCACCAGTTGGTGCGCAGGGATATCCAGGACAAGACCGTATACAAGAAGCTCTTCGACGTGCTGGCGCCGCGCTACGCCAAGCGCCCCGGAGGCTACACGCGCATCCTGCGTCTGGCCCCGCGCGCGGGCGACAACGCCCGGCGGGGCCTGATCGCCCTGGTGAGCTAGGACATGTTCGACTTCCTCTTCAGCCTTTTCTCCAACGACATGGGCATCGACCTGGGCACGGCCAATACCCTGGTCTACGTGAAGAACCAGGGCATCGTGCTGCGCGAGCCCTCGGTGGTGGCCATCGACCGCGAGAGCCGCAGGGTCCTCGCCATCGGAGCCGAGGCGAAGAGGATGCTGGGGCGCACGCCGTCTTCCATCTCCGCGGTGCGGCCCTTGAAGAACGGGGTCATCGCCGACTTCGAGGTCACCCAGGAGATGATCAAGTACTTCATCCGCAAGGTGCACAACCGCCGTTCGCTGCTGCATCCCCGCATCGTCATCGGCATCCCCTCGGGCATAACCGAGGTGGAGCGCCGCGCGGTGCAGGAGTCCGCCGAGCAGGCCGGGGCGCGGGAGGTTTATCTCATCGAGGAGCCCATGGCCGCCGCCATCGGAGCGGATCTGCCCATCTCCGAGCCCCACGGCAACTTCATCGTGGACATCGGAGGGGGGACGACCGAGGCGGCCGTGATCTCCCTGGGCGGGCTGGTCGTCTCGAAGTCGCTGGACATCGCGGGCGACGAGATGGACGAGGCGGTCATGATGCATTTCCGAAGAAAATATAATCTACTAATAGGTGAGACGACGGCCGAGGACGTCAAGATTCAGATCGGATCGGTCTTTCCGTTGAAAGAAGAAAAAACCATGGAGGTCAAGGGCCGGGATCAGGCAACCGGCCTGCCCAAGACGGTCTTGATCACCTCGGAGGAGGTGCGCCAGTCCCTTATGGAGCCGGTGCAGCTCATCTTGGACGTGATCAAGAATACTTTGGAGGAGACTCCGGCGGAATTAGCCGCGGATTTGGTGGATCGAGGCATCATGCTGGCGGGAGGGGGCTCGCTTTTGCGCGGGCTGCCCGATCTGATCCGGCAGGAAACCGAACTTCCGGTGCATCGCGCCGCCGACCCCCTGAGCTGCGTGGCCATGGGGGCCGGGAAGTTCCTGGAAGAGCTGGACAACATCACGGATCGGCGTCCGGATTTCGTCACCTCGTACCGCTACCGCGGGGCCTGATTCCTTCGCGCGGCCGGAAAGCGGCCGCAGCGGCATATTTCCGGCGCGTCCGGAAAGGCCATGCATCGCGACATAAGGGTTTCTAATTATATTCTGGCGGCATTCTCGGCGCTGTCGCTGACGATGCTGTCCTTGCCGTTGTCGGCGCCCGTCCGGGCCTTCAAGGCCTGCGCGCTCTATTTGAGCGATCCTTTGGCTTTCTACGGCATACGCGGGGCCCAACGCATGGCGGACATCCCCGCGGGCACCGCGCGCCTGCTTTCGGCCGACATGGCCAACGTGCGTCTGGAGGCGCAGCTGCGCGACGCGGCGTGGCTGAAAACCGAGCTGGAGGTGCTGCGCACGGAGAACCGGCGCCTGACCCAGGCCTTGAGCCTGCGCGCCGCGCCGGGCTACGCCCCGATTTGGGCCGGCGTGATGGAGCGCGATCCCCTGCATTGGTACGACAACATCATGGTCGACGCGGGCTCCGAGCGGGGGGTGCGGCTCAACGCCCCCGTGTTCGGGGACCGGGACGGCGCGCTGGTCGCGGTGGGGCGGGTCACCGAGGTGCGGCGGGACTCCGCGATCGTGATGCTTTTGACCGACGAGCTCTCCTCCCTGGCGGCCTATCTTTCCACGGCCGCGGTCGACGGGCTGGTGCAGGGCCAGGGCGGGCCGAGGCTGCGCATGAATTATCTGCATTCCGAAGCCGTGCTCGCCGCGGGAGACCTCGTCTACACCTCTCCGACCAGCGCCACCTTCCCGGGAGACATCCTGGTCGGGCGCATCGCCGCGCTCAACCCGCGCGATCCTTTCCTGACCTTCCAGTCCGCCGAGGTGGATTTGGCGGTGGACGCCGCGAAGCTCAGCCATGTCATGATTCTCAGACCCCGGACGCCGGGCGAGGCCCTGGAGGCTGCGTCCGCGAAGACGGAGGCCTCGGCTGCGCCGCCGGTGAAGGCGGATAAGCCGGGTCCGCCGGAGAAAGCGGATAAGTCGGGTCCACTGGCGAAAGCGGATAAGCCGGGTCCACCGGCGAAAGCGGATAAGCCGGGTCCGCCGGCCGAGGCCGCGCCATGAACCATTTGCGGGGCGCGATCCTGTTCGTCGCGGCCGCCTTCGTCCAGTGGTGGTGGTCCGCGCATTGGTCGTTTTGGGGCTTGAGCCCGCAGATACTCCTGGTCCTGACCATGACCATCGCCGCCCGCCGGGGGCCCAACGCCGGGATGGGCTACGGATTTCTCTGGGGGCTTTTTCTCGACACCCTGCAGCCCAGGCTTTTCGGCGCCAACGCCTTCGCCTTGATGCTGACCGGCTACGGCACCGGCATGGCGCGCCGGCAGATCGACGTGGTCGACGCCCTGTCCCAATGCCTGCTGGTTTTGCTGATGAGCTGGGGCTATTTCCTGGTCCTGGGCCTGTTGGGAATGGTTTTCGTGAAGAGTTTCTGGTGGGCGGGCTGGGGGGCTTTCCTCTGCGATCCTCTTTATAACTGCTGCATGATACCGGCGGCCTCGGTCTGCTGGCAGTGGCTGAGGTCGCGCCCATGAGCCGCGGCGGCGGCTCGCTGGTAGAGCGGCTCGATATCCTTTGGACGTTCGTCTGTCTCGGGGGGGCGGTCTTGGGGCTGCGCCTGGTCCAGCTGCAAATCCTGGAAAGCTCGGAGTATCGGCGCTTGGCCGAGTTCAACCGGACCAAGGTCATTTACCAAACGGCTCCGCGCGGGCGCATCTACGATCGCAACGGCGTGGCGGTGGCCACCAACCAGCCGGCCTTTTCCCTGATTTATCTGCCCAGCAAGAAAGAGCGGGACTCCGATCTGGGGTTTCTGGCCGAGCAGCTCGCCCGCGAGCTCAAGCTGGAGCCGCAGGATGTCTTGGATACCTTGCAGCAGGCCGTGCGCGAGGAAACCGCCCTGCGTTTGGCGGAAAACCTCCCGCCGCGCACGATGTTTCGCCTGTCCGAGCTCAAGACCATCTATCCCGGCGTCGATCTGATCGTAGAGGCGCGGCGCTACTATCCCTTCGGCCCCTTTGCCAGCCATCTCATCGGCTATATGGGGAAGATGGACCGCAGGTCTTGGCGCACGCTCAAGACCAAGGGTTACCGGGTGGATTCGTGGATCGGCCGGATCGGCCTGGAGGCCGCTTTCGAGAACGAACTGCGCGGCCGCGACGGCGGCTTGCGCATGGAGGTCGACGCCCAGGGACGCCTGCGGCGCATCCTGGAGCGCATGCCGTGGTCGGTGGGCAGCAACATTCATTTGACCCTCGATGCCGCGGTGCAGAAGGCCGCCGACGAGGGTTTGCGCGCCTCTGCGACCCGCAAAGGGGCGGTCGTGGCCATCGATCCGCGCAACGGGAGCATCCGGGCCTTGAGCGCCGGCCCGGATTTCGATCCCAACGCGTTCCTGTCCTCCGATCCGGAGGTCGTAAAGGCGGTGGTTTCCGAGGTCCAGGAGTTCAACCGCGCCATCGCCGGCGCCTACGCGCCGGGGTCGATCTTCAAGCTCATCGTGAGCGCCGCCGGCCTCAACGAGGGGCGTTTCTCGCTGGACGATTCGGTCTATTGCCCGGGATATTTCGAGCATGGCCGGGACATCTTCCTGTGCTGGGAGCATAAGGGCCACAAACGCGTGTCGTGGCTCTCGGGGCTGACCCAGTCCTGCGATGTGTACTTCTATCGGATGGGGCTGAAAACCGGAGGCGCCCTGATCGAGAAGTACGCGCGGATGTTCGGCCTGGGCACGGAGACCAATATCGCGCTCAAGGGGGAAAAGCGCGGCAACCTTTTCGGGCCCGCCGCCCGCGCCAAGTCCGGGCGGCCCTGGTACGACGGCGACACGATCAACCTCTCCATCGGCCAGGGCGAGCTGCTGGTCACGCCGGTGCAGATGGCGGTGGTTGTCGCCGCGCTGGCCAATCGCGGCACCCTTTGGCGTCCGCACTACATCGACCGCATCGAATATACGGAGGGCCGGCCGACGTATCGGCAGAAGCCCGAAAAGGCGGGCGAGGTGAGCCTGAAGCCCGAGGTCTGGAAGAGCCTCGTCGACGGGATGCGCCTGGTGGTTTCCTCGGGGACGGGGGGAGGCGCGCGCGTCTCCGGCTTGGACGTCGCGGGCAAGACCGGAACGGCCCAGAACCCCTCCGGCCCGGACCACGCCTGGTTCGTGGCCTTCGCGGCGCGCCCCGGCGAGCCTTCCGAGATCGCGGTCGCGGTCCTGGTCGAGAACGGCGGGCACGGAGCTTCGGCCGCGGCTCCGATCGCGCGCTCTGTGATAATGGCGGCCTACGGCATCCCGGAGAAGAAGCCGGAATCGGCCCATGCGGCGGTCCGGCCCGGGGCGGGCGTGCGGCCGCCGGTTCTGGGCGTGCCGGCTCCGGCCGCGGCGCCCGCCGGCGTCCTGCCGGCGCCGATGAGGGCGCGCTGATGCCGATCCGGGTTGAATCCACCGTGCGCAGCAAGGTGGAT
>JAQUMZ010000008.1 GCA_028717865.1 Elusimicrobiota bacterium
GGCCGACGGCCTGCGCAAGGCCATGAGCAAGAAGGTGCCGGAGGCCCTGGCCAAGCTGCGCGATAGCTTCGTCAAGGGCTGCGCCGCCAACAAGATCGGCGCCAAGCTGGCCAACAAGGTCTACGATCAGATGGAGAAGTTCGGCGGCTATGGTTTCAACAAGTCGCACTCCGCCGCCTACGGCGTGGTCGCCTACCAGACCGCCTATCTCAAGGCCAACCATCCCCTGGAGTTCATGTCCGCGCTGGCCACCTCCGAGATCGGCCATTCCGCCGTGGGCAACTCGGAGAAGGAGAACAAGCTCGTCACCTATCTGGAGGACGCGCGCGCGATGGGCATTTCGATACTGGCTCCGGACATACAGAAATCGGAGGCGCACTTCGCCATAGAGGACCCCCGCTCCATACGTTTCGGCCTCGTCGCGGTCAAGCACGTCGGGGAGGGCGCGGTGGATTCCATCCTGGCCGCCCGCCGGGAAGGGGCCTTCCGCAGTCTGGACGATTTTTGCGCCCGGGTCGATCTGCGCGCCGTCAACAAGAAAGTGATCGAGTCGCTCATCAAGGCCGGCGCCATGGACGCGCTGCGCCCGGCCCCCTCCGTCGGGGCGGCCCGGGGCGGGCTGCTGGCCTCGGTGGATCAGGCGGTGGACCGCCCACAGAGGGTGCAGGCCGACATCTCCCGCGGGCAGGGGCTGCTGTTCGGGGCGCAAGCCCTGCCGGAGGCGCCGGCCGCGGGCGCCCGCGGCGGCGCGCCGGTCCTGCACGAGCATGACGTGCTGGCCTTCGAGAAGGAGGTTTTGGGCTTCTACTTCTCCGGCCATCCCCTGCTGGCCGTCAAGGCGCTTTTGCGCGCCGCCGCCACGCACGAGATCGCCGGGCTGGCCCCGGAGATATCCGCGCCGGTGCGTTTGGCGGGGATGATCAGCCAGATCAAGCGCATGGTGACCAAGGAAGAGGGCAAGCAATGGGCCCGCTGCGCCTTCGAGGATCTGACCGGCGAGGCCAACCTGCTGGTCTTCCCGCGCAAGTACGCCGAGGGGCTGGGGGCGCGGCTCAAGGTCGGCGCCATCGTAGTGGTCGAGGGCAAGCTGTCCTTCCGCGGCGAGTCGGGGGAGGCCGGGGCCGGCGCGCCGGAGATCGTCGTGCAGGACATCTCCGCCCTCGAGGCCGCCGCCAGCCGGCGCGCCCGGAAGCTGCGCCTGGCCTGCGATCCGGAGCGGTTGGGCGATTCGGCCCTGGAGGAGTTGCGCGAGGTCCTGGAGCGCAGCCCGGGCCCCTGTCCCGTGGTCCTGGAGCATGAGACGCCGGAGGGCGTCAGCGTCCTGGAGCTGGATAGCCGCGTCATGTTGAGCCAAAATCTGTTAGAATCTTTGGATAAAATCCTTGGAGAAAAGGCATGGCGGATAGAAAGCGCATCCTCGTAGCCGACGACGACCCCGATCTGCTCGACCTTTTGCAGATGGACTTGTCTTGCCAGGGCTACGAAGTTCTCACGGCCGCCAACGGCAAGGACGCCTTGAGAATCGCCATGGCGGAGCCCCTCGACCTCATCCTTCTCGACGTCATGATGCCGTACATCGACGGTTATCATGTCGCCTACGAGGTGACCAACAAGCTCGGAGCCAAGGCTCCGCATATCGTCATCATGACCAGCCGCGACACCACCCGAGAGAAGGGCATCGCTTTGATGAGCGGGGCGCACGAGGTCATCCAGAAGCCGTTCGAGATGTCGAAATTGCATGAGCGTCTGGCGGCCGTTCTGGCCAAGACGCCGTAGGAGCGCGACGATGCGATTGCCGTCCCTGGCGTTTCTGGCCGGCGCCTTGGCCCTGTCCAGCCCCGCCCTTGGAGCCGCGGCGGAGCCGGAGGCGGCGTCGTCGGAAGGCGCGGCGGCGCCGGTCCGGGAGGAGGGGACGCCGGTCAAGATAAAGCCCAAGTCCAGGTTCTCCTTCCCGCGCCAGGAGCGGGGCGGCGGCGGGCTGGTCGCTCCGGAAACCTCGGTGATCGACGCGCCCACGGCCGCCGTGCTCGACTACGGCGGCTACTCCGCCCGGACCCGGTTCTATTCCCAGGGCGGGCTGCTGCAATATGTCTCCTTCGGCGTCTACCCCCGGCTCAATCTGGGGGCCTCGCTCTCCATCAACGGGCTCATCGGCGACGAACGGACGGTTCGGGCCCGTCCCCCGGAGGTTCAGGTCAAGTACCGGTTCTTCGACGGAGACCGATCCCTGCCCGCCCTCATGGCGGGCTACGACGGGCAGGGCTTCCGCTACAGCCGCGTCGAGAGGCGCTATCACGAGCGCCAGCGCGGCTTCTTCTTGGGCGCGACCCAGGAGCTGGGCGCGCCTGGGCTGCAGGTCCACCCCTCCTTCAACATCTCGGACTTCGATTCCAACGCGATCTTCGGGGCCCTGCCTTTCAGCTATCTGATCCGGGACAAGGCTACGGTGCTTTTCGAGTGGGACAACATCAGCAATTTCTATGACAGCCGGATCAACTCGGGCCTGAGGGTGCATTTGACTCCGAATTTCAGCTTCGATTTCTCGGTGCGCGATATCGGCAAGGGCGGCTGGTTCGCCGACGGCGATCCCCGCGGGCCCGAGCGGGTCGTCCAACTAAAGTACAGCGGTAATTTCTAGGAGGCAGACGTCCATGGCCAAGAAAAGCAGGCGGATCGGCGTCCTCACGGGCGGGGGCGACTGCCCCGGCCTCAATCCCGCCATCCGCGGCGCCGTGCTCCAGGCCTCCGCGCTGGGCTTCGAGTGCCTGGGGCTGCTCGAGGGCTGGAAGGGAATGCTGACCGGGGAGTCCCAGGCGCTGACCCCGGCCCTGGTCGAGGAGATCGTGGGCCGCGGCGGAACCATCCTGGGCACTTCGCGGACCAACCCCTTCAAGAAGGAGAACGGCGTCGAGAAGACCCTGGCCACCTTCAAGAAGCTGGGGCTCGACGCTTTGATCGCCATGGGCGGCGAGGACACCCTGGGCGTGGCCTGCCGCCTGCACAAGGAGCACAAGTTGCCCGTGGTCGGGGTGCCCAAGACCATGGACAACGATCTTTCGGCGACCGACTTCACCTTCGGTTTCGACACGGCGACGACCCTGGCCGTGGAGGCGGCCGAGCGCTTGACGGACACCGGGCGCAGCCACCGGCGCATCATGGTGCTCGAGGTGATGGGGCGCCACGCCGGCTGGGTGGCCCTATACGCCGCCATCGCAGCCGGGGCCGACTATGTCTGCCTGCCCGAGCGCAAGATCGACGTCGACGACATGGTCCGGCGCCTGCGGGAGGCGCACCGGCGCAAGAAGGTGGCGCTGGTGGTAGCTTCCGAGGCGGTGGAGGTCGGCGAGTCCGGGCGCGAGGAGCTCGACGAGTTCGGGCATATGATCCTCAAGAAGCGCGGCGTGGCCGACAAGCTGACCGTCCTTATCGAGAAGAAGACCGGCATCGAGACCCGCGGCGCCGTCATCGGGCACATGCAGCGGGGCGGCGCTCCGACGCTTTTCGACCGCATCCTGGGCACCCGCGTGGGGGTCAAGGCGGCGCGGCTCGTCGCGGATGGCAAGTTCGGCCAGATGGTGGCCTTGCGCGGCGAAGAGGTGGTCGGGGTGCCGCTGGAGAAGGCGACCGCGGCCCTCAAGACGGTGCCGCCCCAATGGCTCGAGCTGGCGGACCTGCTTTGCGGGGGTTGGGCCGGGGTCGAGGCCGCCGCCAGGTAGAATATGGCCGAAGCCCAGAAATTCCAACGCCGCACGGTCCTGGTCAAGAGGGCGCTCCAACTGAAATACATAGGCTTGGTTTTCCTGAGCGTGCTTTGCGCCACGCTCATCATCGGCGGCGACATCTACTACCACATGTACCGGCTGATCGCGGCCGAGGCCCCTTCCCTGGCCGGAGCCGCCGCGCAGTTCAATTCCATCATCGTGGTCAAGGTCATCCTTTACCTGGCCTTGATGCTGCTGATCTCGGTTTTCGTATCCCACCGCTTCGCGGGGCCGATATACCGTTTCGAGAAATCGGCCCAGGCGGTGGCCAAGGGAGATCTTACCCATCGCGTCTGCCTGCGCACCGGAGACGAGCTCATGGAGCTGCAGGAGGAGTTCAACGCCATGATCGCCGGCCTGCAGGTCATGGTGCGCAAGGACCGCAACCTGGCCGAGCACCTGGCGGCGCGCATCGACGAGCTGGCCGCCAAGTTCCCGGGGGGGGCGGTCCCCGCCGAGGAGCTGGCGTCGCTCAAGCTCGAGTTGCGGCACTTGACGCAGTCCTTCAAGGTCTAGCCGTGCGTCCCGGAATTCTCAGACGCTGGCTGGCGCCGCTGGCCGTGGTCCTGCTGGCGGCGGCCGCCGCGCGCGCCCAACAGCGGACCTATACGCTCGACGACGCGGTGGCGATCGCCCTCAAGAACGACTCCCGCCTGCTTTCGGCCGAGCAGGACCGCATCATCGCCGAGGAGCGGGTGCGCGAGGCCGAACTGCAATTCCTGCCGGAACTCGGCCTCCAGGCCTCGGCCACCAAGTTCAACGCGCGCTATCCCTTCGCTTTGTCTCCGGAATTCCGCAGCGTGCTGGTGTTTCCCGGCGCCCCGGAGAATATCTACTCGGCCCGGGGCTACATGTTTTTCCCGGTCTACGAGGGCGGGCGCAGCGTCAACACGATCCGCCTGGCGCAGGCCGCGCTGCAGCAGGCCCTGAGCAACTACGAGAGCGTCAAGATGGACGTCGTGCTCGCGGCCAAGGAAGCCTTCTACCGGCTGATCCACGCCCAGGCCAGGGTCGAGGTCGCGCGCGCCGCGCGCCTGGCCGGCGAGACGGCGGCCGCCGATTCCCGGTCCGGGGCGCTGGAGCGCATCGAGGCCGAGGCGGAGCTCGCGGCCGCGCGCCGGCGCGAGGCCGAGGCCGGGCGCGAGCTGGTCCTGGCCCGGCTGGACTTCCAGAAGGCCCTCAACCTGGAGCCCGGGGTCGAGTTCCAGGTGGCGGGCGCCTTGGCGACCAAGCCGCTGGAGGTCGACGAGCGCAAGGCCTCCCTCTGGGCCGTGGAACTGCGGCCCGAGCTTCAGTCCGAGACGTATCGAGCCCAGATGGACGCCATCGCGGTCAATCTGGCCATGGGACGGCGCAGCCCCACCCTTTTCGTGGCCGGCGATTACGAGGTCACGGCGCAGCGCTTCCCCCTGCGCAACAACAACTGGGACGTCAGCGCGGGCATAAAAATCCCGCTGGCCTACGACTATTTCACCAAGCTGCGCCAGCGGCGCGCCGAGCAGCGGCAAGGGCAGCTCAAGCGCGCGTCCCTGCAGGACCAGGTGCGCCTGGAGGTGCGGCAGGCCGTGGGGAACCTTTCGTATTGGCAGGGCGAGGTGGCCCTGCGCGAGCCGCCCTATCGCAAGGTCGCCCGGATTTACGAGTCGCTGGCTCCGTCGGCGGGCTCCGCCCTGGCGCGCTTCAAGGCCAGCCTCAGCCTCGCGGACCTGCATCTGTCCTATCTGGCCGCCGTCAACGAGCATCTGCTGGCGCGGGCCCGGCTGGAGCGGGCGGTCGGACGCGATTTGACGCAATAGCCCGCCTTCTTAGCTAGAATACCAACAAAGACATGCGCCTGCTGAGCCTGCTGTTGGCGTGTTTCCTCGCCGCTCCCGGCGCCTTCTGCGCCCCGGATGTCTCCGCGGACGGCCTTCTGCGCGACCATTTGTGGCGCGATTTTACCGCGCGGCCCGCCGACCGCCGGCCGCGCGTGGGCCTGGTCCTTTCCGCGGGCTCCACGCGCGCCGCGGCGCACGTGGGCGTCCTGCAGGTCCTGCGGCAGGCGGGCTTTCCCGTCGACGCCGTGGCCGGCACGTCCATGGGGGCCGTGTTCGGGGCGCTTTACGCCGCGGGCCGGCCGATCGAGCGGCTTTGGGAGGTCGGAGCCGGCCTGACCCTGCAGACGGGCTCCAACGCCTCTTCGGCGCGGCTAATATCGCTGTTTTTAGCCGAGAAGCTGCTCTCCTCGGAAAAGACCGAAAATCTCATCCGAACCGAGATCGGAGGCCTGCGCTTCGACCAACTGGCCAAGCCCTTCGCGTGCGTGGCCATGGACATTTACACGGGCGAGACCGTGATCTTCCGCGACGGCGACGTCGCCTCGGCCGTGCGGGCGAGCATGAACCTGCCCGGGGTCTTCGCGCCGGTAAGCTACCGCCAGCGCTACCTGGTCGACGGCGGGGTGGTGGACTACATCCCCATCGACGCGGTCAAGCTGCTGGGCGCGGACTGGATCCTGGCCAGCATCACCGAGGGCGATTACCGCCGGGCGCGGCCGAAGACCGTGCTGGACGTTTTGGAGCAGGTGATAGACATTCGCGGCGCGTTTCTGTCGCGCGAGCAGCGCAAGCAGGCCGATTTCATCATCGAGCCGTCCGTCGGCGGCATCGGGATGTACGACACGGACCGGGCCCGCGAGGCCATGGAGCAGGGCGTCATCGCCGCCAACAAGGCCGTCAAGCCGGCCATGGAAGAGCTGCTGCTCTTCGCCTTGCCGGTCCTGGCCCGCGACTGGGCGGGCCGGGAGGCCCGGCCGTGACGCGCGCCGCCGCGCTCGCCCTGCTCCTGGCCGCAGCGGTCCCATCGTGGGGAGCCTCCGGAGCCGAATCGGTGAAATCCCTGCAGGCGCAATACGACGCGCAGCGCTACCAGGCGGTTATCGACGCCTTGGAGCCCTCGGGCCTGCAGAAGCTGCGCGGCGAGAATCTGCGCAAGGGCTACGTCCTGCTGGGGTCCAGCTACGAGCGGCTGGGGCGCAACGAAAAGACCCTGAGCGTCTACCAACTGGGGACGAAGCTGTTCCCGCGGGACCAGGACCTGCTGGCGCGGCTGGCCCAGCTGTTGCACAGATCGGGCCTCGACGAGCAGGCGCGGCCCCTTTTCGAGCGGCTGCTCAAGGTCAATCCCGTCAATCCCTACGGGCACTGGGGCCTGGGCCAGATCGACCGCTCGCTGGGCTTCTCGGCCCGCGCGGTCGGCCACTATGAAAGCACGCTCAAGGATTTCTCCGGGCGCGGGGATGTCTGGCAGGAATACGCCGAGGCGCTTTACGAGGCCCGCGATTTCGAGGCCGCCGAGACCGCGGCGCGCCGCGCTTTGGACCTGCTCGCAGAGAGCGAGGCGCCCCGGCTGACCCTGGCCTTCGCCCTGCGCGCCTCGGGCCGCGTGGACGAGGCCCTGGCCGCGCTCGAGCCGCTGGTCCGCGCGCGCCATGCCGGAGCCATGCGGGCCCGGACGCTCTGGCTCCTGGAGGCCGGCCGGTACGCGGAAAGCCTGGCCGCCGGCCGGGTCCTGCTGGAGCTCGTACCGGACGACCCGGTCGCGCTTTACGCGCGGGCGCGGGCGCGCCTGGCGGCGGGCCGCGCCGAGGCGGCGGCCGAGGATCTCGAGCGCGTCGCGCGGGGGACTTCGCCCTTCAGCGCCCGCGTCTGCGGTCGGCTGGCCGGCCTCTGGGCGGGGCGTCCGCGCTGATGCGCTTGCGATTCTGGAAGCTGGAGGGGGCGGGCAACGATTTCGTGCTCGTGCGCGATCGGCCGGGCTTGGCCCTGGCGAAGCTGGCCCGGGCCTTGTGCGATCGCCGCCGCGGCATCGGCGCCGACGGGCTCCTGGCGGTGGCGGCCGCGGCCGGCCGCGTGAGACTACGCTACGCCAACCGCGACGGCAGTTCCGCCTTTTGCGGCAACGGCGCGCGCTGCGCCGCCTGGTGGGCCTTCACGCGGGGGTTGGCCGGCCGCAGGCTGAGCCTGGCGGCGGGGCCGCGCACGCTGGCGGTCCGCATCGCCGGGCCGGGCCGGGTCGAGGTCGCCATGCCCGAACCGGAGGGCTGGCGGCCGGACCTGCGTCTGCGCGCCGGGGGGGCGGAGCTGGTGGCGCACTTCATCCGGGCGGGAGTTCCGCATGCGGTCGTTCCGGTGCGCGGCCTGGACCGTTTCCCGGTGCTGGAGGCCGGCCGGGCGATCCGGCGCCACCGTTTGTTCGCGCCGGAGGGGACCAACGTGGATTTCGTGGCCCGCGACGGCGCCGGGCTGCGCCTGCGCACCTACGAGCGCGGAGTCGAGGACGAAACCTGGGCTTGCGGCACCGGCGCGGTGGCCGCGGCGGCGGCGGCTTGGCGCCTGGGTTGGACGCGGCCTCCGGTGCGGGTGCGCGCGCGGGGGGGCGAACTGACCGTGCGGCATGGGGCGCCGGGCGCTGGCGGGGGCTTCAGCCTGGAAGGGCCGGCGCGCGTGGTTTTTTCAGGGGAGGTCTCGCTATGAAATTCGAGGGATCCTACGTCGCCTTGGTCACGCCCTTCGCCCGCGACGGCTCCATCGACGAGCCGGCCCTGCGGCGCCTGGTGCGCCGCCAGCTGCGCGCCGGGACCGCGGGCTTGGTGCCTTGCGGTTCGACCGGCGAGGCCGCGACGCTTTCCCACGATGAGTTCCGGCGGGTCGTGACCCTGGTCCTGGAGGAGTCCCGCGGACTGCTGCCCGTCATGGCCGGGGTCGGCACCAACTCCACCGCCAAGGCGGTGGAGCTCGCGCGCGAGGCCGAAAGCCTGGGCGCCGACGCCCTGCTGGTGCTGGCTCCGTATTACAACAAGCCGACCCAGGAGGGGCTTTACCGGCATTTTCGGGCGGTGGCGGCCGGCACCCGGCTGCCGGTCGTGGTCTACAACATCCCCGGGCGCGCGGCGGTCAACATCCTGCCCGCGACGCTGCTGCGCATCGCGCGCGACTGCCCCAACGCGGCCGCGGTCAAGGAGGCCTCGGGCAGCCTGGACGCCGTCAGCGAGATCGTGGGCGCCGCGCCCAAGGGCTTCGCGGTCCTTTCCGGCGACGACAGCCTGACCCTGCCCATGCTGGCCGTGGGCGCGCGCGGGGTGGTATCCGTCGCGGCCAACCTAGCACCCCGCCCCATGGCCGAGTTGTGCGCGGCGGCGCTGGCCGGGGACTTCCGCCGGGCGCGCGTTCTGCACCGCAGGCTGTTTCCGTTGATGCGGGCCCTGTTCGTGGAGACGAATCCCATCCCCGTGAAGGCCGCCCTGGACATGATGGGCCTGTGCGCCGCGGCGCCCCGCCTGCCCCTGACGCCGCTGCGCCGGGAGCATGCCGCCTGCTTGCGCGGGAGTTTGGCCGGTTTGGGGCTGATCTGACAGGACGCGGAAAAAAACGGCGGTTAGCCGGCTACAGTTACCACCCCTAACGGAACCGCCGCCCCCCTCGTATGGGGGCGGCGGTTGCGCGGCGCTGGACGGCGCGCCGCGCTCAGTTTACGGCACGCGGGCCACTGCTGTTAAGCCATTCGCGATGCGTAGCATCGCGAATCCAGACGGCCCCCCGCGGGGGCCGTCTGTTCCGTCGGGGGATGAATGCCGTCAAACGGCCGCGCGGCGCTGGGCCACCCTTAACGGAACCGCCGCCGCCACTCCGGGCGGCGCCGTTGCGTTGGCGTGCCCAGCGGGCTGGGCCGACGACTCCTGGCACGCGCCGAATTGCATTTCAACTGAAGGATTCGAGTTAGCCGAGCGTGACGGGCGCCGGAGCGTTCAATCCGCCGGAGCGCCGACCAGGACGGCGCGCGCGGCTTCGCGGTCTCCCGAGGCGATCTTCACGAAAGCGTCCTGGAGCAGGCCGCGCCGGGCGCTGCGGCCGCGCAGGCGCCGGCCCCAGGCCGTGCCGGGCAGGCAGCGCTCCACCAGGTTGTCGAGCCAGGCGCGCCAGCGGGTCCGGGGCCGGCAAAGCTGGCGCAGGCGGCGGGGGACCGCCGTGAAGTCCTGGATGTCGCGCGAGAGGTTCCGACGCAGGGATGAGTTCTCGGCCAAGGCCCTTTCCACCTCGGCCACCGACCGGTTCCAGTCGTCGGATTCCAGCCGGGCCAGCGCCGAGGCGGCATTGGTCTTCATCCGGGCCAAGGTTTTTTCATAGGCGCGGCCGCGGCCGCGGTAGGCGGCGCGCACGGGCGCGGGCAGGGGGCAGGCCTCGATCTGGGCGAGCAACTCCGGGGACAGGCAGCCCGCTTCGCCCTCCAGGCGCTGCAGCTCCTCCTCCAGGGAGGCCGCGGGGATCCAGCGGGCGGCCTCTTTCCGGCGGCCGCTCCGCTCCAGCAGCAGCGGGCGGGATATCCCCTCCGGCTCCCGGGCCGCCTCGGCGGCGGCCGAGAATTCGCGCAGGGCGGCCTCGGCGCGCTCCAGGGCGCGCGCGCGGCGCAGGAAACGGGGGTCGAGCCGGCCTCCGGCGGCCTTGGCCTCGAGCTGCGCCGTGAGCTCGGGCGAGAGCAGCTCTTCGCCGCGGTAGCGTCCCTCCAGGCCCGCCGCGCGGGCGAGTTCGAGATTCCTCTGGCCGCGCAGGCGCCGGCCCAGGTTGTCCAGGTCGTAGCGCATGCCGTAGGCCGGGTAGCTGAGTGTCGCGTAGTCGAGCTTGCCGGTCTCCACCAGCTTGGGCGCGCCGGGGGGGCGGCGCCGGTTTAGGGCGTTCTGCATGGCCATGAGCTGGGCGGAGTAGCCGCGCAGGTTGAACCGGCTGAGGCGGTCGTAGTAGTCCGGCGGCAGCGCCGCCGCGTCCGCGGGGGCTTCCCCGGGCTCGGCCGGGACGATCACCTGGTTGGACATGCCGCCCTTGCCCTCGAAGAGGCCCTTGAGAATCTCGCGCTTCTCCTCGTCGCTCATCGCGGCGTCGGCGTCCGTGAGCTTGGACTCGTCGCGGCCGCGCTTGAGGCGGCCGTAGGTGCTCTGGCGCACGTGGTCGGCGTTGGCGTTGAGGGATCGGCTGGTGTTGCGCAGCAGCGAGTCCTCGAAGTGCCGCGAGCCCTCGGCGTCATCCTGGGCCAGGCCGACGGCGATGCGGGCGGCGGATTCCGGGGCGGAGCGGATCCAGTCGCGGACGTCCGCCAGCCGCCGCTCGGGGTCCGAGGCTTGGGTGATGCGCTCGCCGATGCGCGACTTTTCGATGCGCCCGGCCAGCGCGTCGAGCGCGGCCGGGTCGCGCTCCAGCGTCTGGCGCAGCAGCGCCGCCAGCTCCGAGGGCGGTTGCGCCTCCCGGCCGGCCACGGTTTCCTGGCCGCAGGCCAGCGCCGCCAGCAGCAGGGCGGCGGGCGGGATCACGGGGACTCCGGAGCCGGGGTGAAGGGGCGCAGGGTTTTGCCGCGAGCTTTGACCTCGCCGGCGTCGTCTATGGCCGCCCGGCCCAGCAGGAACTCGCTGGAGGCGATGTCTCGGCGCTTCCGGTTCTTGACGTCGATAAACGCGTGCGCGGCGCCTTGTTCCAGGTCGTTCCAGCGTGCCGCTCCGTAGAGGCCGTTGGGCGAGAGCTGGAGCGCCTCCAGCCCGGGGAAGGGGCCGGTCTCGAAAAGCGTGTCGTCCAGGTAGGATCTGGCGGAGGCGAACCAGCCGTTCTGGCGCCTGAGGGCCAGCAGGCAGGTCTCTCCGTCGTCGGAAAAGACCAAGGGCGGTCCGTCCGGGGGCAGGTCCGGCTCGGAGTCGTTCCAGAGCTCCTTGCCGCCGCCGCCGTAGAAGCGCAGCAGGCGCTTGACCTCGAGCAGCCTGGTCTTGGCGCTGTTCCAGACTTCCCGCTTATCCAGGGTCCAGGCGAACCGCGCGTTGGGGGAAACCCCGGCCTCCAGCCTTTTGACGCGCACCCGGGCCGCGCCCGTTTCCTCCCAGCGGCCCAGGCCGATCTCTCCCGAGAGCCGTCCTTCCGCGTCGTAATACAGGAGCGACTTGGCGGCCTTGACCCAGCCGGGGCGGGGCGCGGCCGCCGCCGCGGCGGGCGCCCCGACCGCGAGCAGGAGCCCCGCGAGAATCAGCCTGCGCATGGGGGCGCGCTCATGGATCGGCTCGCGTCACGCTCGCGTCCGCGGCGCCGCCGCGGGGAAAGAGCTTGACGGCGTAGGGCTGGGTGATGACCTGCATGGTAAGGCCCGTCGGCTTGGTCTCCTGATAAAAAATCTCGAGCTTTCCGTCGCGCCGGCGGGGCTCCAGCCAGCGCACGCCGAAACCGCCGGTGCTGCGCTGGCCCAAAAACACCGCCGCGCCGAAGAAGCCCTGGAAGTCCGGAGCCTCCGGCGCGGCCGTCCCGATGGCGGCCCAGGCCGCGGCCCAGTCCGCCGCGGTCTTGAGCGCGCGCGCGTCGGGCTGCTCGGCGCTTGAGAATTGCCCTTTCCATTCCAGCATCGCGGCCTCCTTGACGGGGGTGGAAGCGTCCTCGCCCGCGGCGGCCGGGGCGCGGTCGTTCGCCGGCGGGGCGCCGACCGGCTTGCCGGCGCAGGCTGAAAAAAACAGCGCGGCTGACAACGCGGCGAGCGACTTATTCATGGCGGCCTCCAACCAGTATCCCAGGCATGCGGATGGTGGGCATGCCGTCCGAGACGGGTACGCCTTGGCCGTCCTTGCCGCAGGTCCCGATGCCCCAGCCTATGTCCCAGCCCACCCGGTCTATGCCGCGCAGGGCCTCGGAGCCCACGCCCATGAGGTTGGCGTCGCGGACCAGGTGCCGCACGACGCCGTCCTCCACCCAGTAGCCCTCGTCGACCTCGAAGACGAACTCGCCGGTGGCCGTGTTGACCTGGCCGCCGCCCATGCGGGTGACCAGCAGGCCGGCCTTGAGTCCGGCGAGGATGTCGGCCGGGTCGTCGGCGCCTGGGGCGATGTAGAGGTTCGACATGCGCGGGATCGGGCGGCAATGGAACGATTCGCGCCGGCCGTGGCCGTTCGAGGCGCGTCCGGCCTTGAGCGCGCTGACGCGGTCGTAAAGGTAGTCGACCAGGACCCCGGATTTGATCAGCGGGGTGGGGCGCGCGACGACGGCCTCGTCGTCGAATCCGAAGCTGCCCCGGGCGCCGGGCAAGGTCGGGTCGTCTATCACGGTTACGTTCGCGGGCGCCACCGTCCGGCCCAGCTGGCCCTGATAGGCGGGGGAGGTCCCTTCCTGGACGAGATCGGCCTCCAAGGCGTGGCCCACCGCCTCGTGTATGAGCGTGCCTCCGGCGGAGCTGGAGATCACGATGGCCATCTCGCCGGCCTTGGCCTTGGGCGCGTCGAGCTTGGCCAAAGCGCGGCGGGCCGCCGCCTCCGCCGCCGCCTCGGGCCGGCCCTCGAGCAGCAGTTCGTAGCCCTTGAGCCCGCCCAGGACGGCCTGGCCGGTCTGGAGCATGCCGTCGCGCTGCGCCACCACGTTGAGCGAGAGCATGACCGCGGTCCGCAAGGCCCGGCAATGGGCGCCTTCGCTGTTGACGAGCAGGACCTCCTTGCGTCCCTCGCCGTAGGTCAGGCTGACCTGGCGGATGTGGGGGAATCGCGAGCGCACCGCGGCGTCGATCCGGCGCAAAAGCGCGATTTTTTCATCGAGGGGAACCTCGCGGGGGTCCACGCGGACGGGGGCGCGCCAGACCAGCGGCGCCGCCGGTTCGGGCGCGCGCTCCGGGGCCGGACCCAGCAAGGCGCCGCGCAGGCGCAGGATTTCCCGCTCGTCGAGGCTGTTGGCGCTGCCCTGCAGGGTCTGCGCCCCCGGGGCGCGGCGGCGCAGGAAGCGCAGCCCGGCGCCCTGTTCCACGCCCGTAGCCGCGTCGGCGACGCGGGAATCCTCGAACCGCACCGAGGTGGATTCGGATTGCTCCAGGAAGACCTCCCCGTAGTCCGCCCCCGCCGCGGCGCGGGCCAGTTCCCGGACGGCAATCCCGCTCCAGGCTGCCATGGCATCAAAGTTACCAAATTGGGGACGTTCCTTGCTTTTTTTGCGAAGTCGGAAGCCGCTCCCCGGGTCGGCCTTGAAAATTCGGTATAATTTTTCACAGGGCCGGGAACGAGCCTTAAAGGACCATATGATAGGAATCAAGTACAAGGGCAAGCCTTACGGGGTGGAGCCGGGATTGCGGGTGAAAGACCTGATCAAGCGGGCGGAGGGCGGCGATTCGCCCGAATTGCTCGCGGTCAAGCTCAACGGCCGGCTGGCCGATCTGAGCTGCGTGGTCAGCGCGGACGCTCAACTCGAGCCCGTCACTTTCGACACGCCGGAGGGACGGCGGATTTATTGGCACAGCACCTCGCACCTCATGGCCGCGGCCGTCAAGAGGCTCTGGCCGGACGTCAAGGTGGCGATCGGCCCCGCGATCGACGAGGGCTTCTATTACGATTTCGACCGGGGCGCGCCCTTCACCGAGGCGGAGCTGGCCAAGATCGAAGACGAGATGAAGAAGGTCATGAAGGAGAACGCGCCCTTCATCCGCAAGGAAATCCCCCGGGAAGAGGCCATCAAGATGTTCGAGGCCCAAGGGGAGCGCTATAAGGTCGAGATACTCAAGGAGATCGCCGAGGACACGGTCAGCCTCTACGTCGTCGGCGGCTTCACGGACCTTTGCCGGGGCCCGCATATCCCGGCCTCCAAGAAGGTCAAGGCCGTCAAGCTGACCAAGGTCGCGGGCGCCTATTGGCGGGGCAACGAGAAGAACAAGATGCTGCAGCGGATCTACGGCATCTCGTTCCCATCGCAGGAGCTGCTCGATGAGCATCTGAGGAACATCGAGGAGGCCAAGCAGCGCGACCACCGCAAGCTCGGCAAGGAGCTCGATTTGTTCTCCCTGCACGAGGAGCACGGCCCCGGCCTGGTGTATTGGCACCCCAGGGGTTCCATCGTGCGCAAGGAGATGGAGGATTTCTGGCGGGCCGAGCACTTGAAGCGGGGCTACGACCTGCTCTACACGCCGCACGTGGCCAAGCTCGATCTTTGGAACATCTCCGGGCACACGGGCTTCTACAAGGAAAACCTTTTCCCGGCCATGGAGATGGACCAGTGCGATTACCTGGTCAAGCCGATGAACTGCCCGTTCCATATCCTGATCTACAAGACCCAGCAGCGGAGCTATCGCGAGCTGCCCTTGCGCTGGGCCGAGCTGGGGACGGTTTACCGGTTCGAGAAATCGGGCGTTTTGCACGGCTTGATGCGGGTCCGGGGCTTCACGCAGGACGACGCGCACATCTTCATGCGCGAGGACCAGCTCGACGCCGAGCTCGACGGCTGCCTCGCCATCATCGCCTTCATGCTGCGCAGCTTCGGCTTCTCCGAATACGAGATATTCCTAAGCACCATGCCCGCGGAGCACATCGGCGAGCCGGCGGTCTGGGACCGGGCCGAGCGGGCCTTGCGCGCGGCGCTGGAAAAGGCCGGCCTGGCCTACCAGGTGGACGCCGGCGGCGGAGCCTTCTACGGCCCCAAGATAGACATCAAGATCAAGGACGCCCTGAATCGGGTCTGGCAGTGCTCGACCGTGCAGGTGGACTTCAACCTGCCGGAACGCTTCGACGTCAACTATCGGGGCAGCGACGGCCGGGATCACCGGGTGATCATGGTGCACCGGGCCTTGCTGGGCTCCTTCGAGCGCTTCTTCGGCGTGATGATCGAGCACTACAAGGGCGCTTTCCCGGTGTGGCTGGCTCCGGTCCAGGTCATGGTCCTGCCCATCTCCGAGAAGAGCGGCGCCTACGCCTCCGAGCTGGCTCGGACGCTGAGCCAGGCCGGCGTCCGGGTAAAAGTCGACGACGGGGGCGAGAAGATCGGCGCCAAGATCCGCAACGCCACGATGCAGAAGGTCCCCTACATGCTCGTCGTCGGCGACAAGGAGGCGGAGTCGCGCACCGTGTCCGTGCGCTTGCGCACGGGCGAGGAGCGGCGCGGCGTCGAGCCGGGGGAATTCGTCAAGATGGTGCTGCGCAAGATCCAGGGCCGGGAAATCGAAATATAGCCGCCGCCTCGAGGCTCTCCGCGCCCTTCCCGGCCCGGTCGGAAGATATATTGTATACTGAAAAAAGCGTGGGAAAGACCGGCAGAGCCTCCGCTTCGACCAGGGAAAAGCCAAGGAAAATCCTGGGCCTTTCCGAGCTCAAGACCGTGTCGGCCGCCGCTCGCAGGGCCGGCCGCAAGGTCGTCCTTTGCCACGGCGTATTCGACGTGGTTCATCCGGGCCACATCACGCATTTGCAGCAGGCCCGCAAGTTCGGCGACATGCTCGTCGTCTCGGTGACGCCGGACCGGTTCGTGAACAAGGGGCCGGGGCGCCCGGTATTCGGGGAATCCCTGCGCCTGGAGGCCCTCGCGGCCTTGGAGACCGTGGATTACGTGACCCTCAACGAATGGCCCACGGCGGTCGAGACCATCGCCCGGCTCCGGCCCGATTTTTATGTCAAGGGACCGGATTACGCCGATCCCGCCGCCGATCTCACCGGCAAGATCAACGCGGAGGCCGCGGCGGTCCGCCGGGCCGGAGGCCGTCTGGTGTTCACGGAGGGTTTTACTTCCAGTTCCAGCCACCTGATCAACCGTTTTTTCAGCGGCTACCAGGCGGCGACCCAGGAGTATCTGCACGATTTCCGCAGCCGGCACGGCGCCGACTCCGTAGTGCGCGAGCTCAAAAGCCTCGCTTCGGTGCGCGCTTTGGTGGTCGGCGAGGCCATCCTCGATGAATACTGCTATTGCATCCCCCTGGGCAAGTCGCCCAAGGAGACCATAGTCTCGACGAAATTCTCGTCCGAGGAGCGTTTCGCGGGCGGCGCGGTGGCCACCGCCAACCATGTGGCGGGTTTCTGCCGGGAGGTCATGCTGATAACCGGCTTGGGCCCGGACGCCGAATCTCGAGCTTTCTTCGAGAGCAAGCTGCGCCCCAACGTCCGCTTTGCCCCCCTCATCCACGAGCGCCGGCCTACGATCCGCAAGCGCCGTTTCCTGGAGCCGGCCTTCATGACCAAGATGTTCGAGATCCAGCGCCTCGAGGACGGCCCGCTCGATCCGGGAGCGGAGGGCGTCCTGCGGGCCTTGCTGGACAAGTGGCTGCCGCGGCACGACCTGGTCATCGTCAACGATTTCGGCCACGGATTGCTGACCCCGGCCGTGCGCGACCGCCTCAGCGCCGCGAAGCCCTTCGTCGCTCTCAACACGCAGTCGAACTCGGCGAACATGGGTTTCAACGCCGTCACCAACTATCGCCGCGCCGACTACGTCTCGATCGACGATCCGGAGCTGCGCCTGGCCGCCGGGGACAAGTTCGGGGTCCTGGCCGACATGGCGGCGCGCGTGCGCCGCCGGCTCCAGGCTAAATGCCTCATGGTCAGCAGAGGGCCCAACGGCTCCGCGGTGCTCTCGGACGCGGGATTGGCCGAGGCGCCCGCCCTGGCGACTCGCATCGTGGACCGCACCGGCGCGGGAGACGCCCTCTTCGCCGTCACCGCTCCCTGCGCTTTCCGGGGGCTGGAACCGGAGGTGCTTTGCTTCCTGGGCAATTGCGTGGGGGCCTTGGCCGTGGAGACGGTCTGCAACCGCGAGCCGGTGGACCCCGTCCGGCTCTTCAAGTTCATCCATGCCTTGCTGCGATGAGCATCGGGTCCCGCGCCGACCCGAATCCCGGCCTTGCCGCCCGCATTTGACGTCCGGGCCGGCCCGTCCGGCGCGCCTATGACCACGGGGACGCTGTCGGTCGTGGTGCCCTGCTACAACCACGCTCGGTACCTGCCCACGGCCTTGGGGGCCCTCGCCGCCCAGAGCGCGGCGCCCCTGGAAGTGATCATCGTGGACGATGCGTCTACCGACGACAGCGCGTCGGTGGCGCGGTCCTTCGCCGCCCGCCATCCCTTCATGAGCGTGGTCCGGCATGGCGCCAACCGCGGCGTCCCGGAGACGCTCAAGACGGGCTGGGAGCGGTGCCGGGGCGACTACGTGGCTTTTTGCGCCGCCGACGACATGGTCCGGCCCCGGCTTTTCGAAAAATCCTTGTCCTTGCTGGCGCGGCATCCCCGGGCGGGGCTGTGCTCGACCTTGGCCGACCTCATCGACGAGGACGGCCGCGAATTGGGCCCCTACCATACCCGGGTGATCAGTCCGCGGCCCGTTTATCTGAGCCCAGCCGAGTTCGTTTCCACCTACGAGCGCGAGGGCAGCTGGCTCCTGACTTACTCGGCGGTTTACCGCCGCGCGGCCCTCGCCGAGTCGGGCGCCTTCGCGATGACGGCGGAGCTGCTGCGCAACCTGGACGCGTACAAGATTTTCTTCGCGGGGGCCAAGTACGGGGCCTGCTTCATCCCCGAGCGGCTGGTCTGCTGGCGGCGCCTGGAAGACAGCTGGGGGTTCCGCTCCCTGGACGGAGGCTTGCGGGAGTCCCTGGAGCATCTCGAAAGGCTGGAGCGGTGCCTGCGCGGTCCGCGCTGCGCCGGGCTTTTCCCCGAGACGTTCTTCCAGGCCTTTTGGAGGCGTTCGATCGACGTGATCATTTACGAGCATTGCCGGCGCCGGCCCGAGTCGGTCCGAGAGCTGGCGCAACTCGAGGCGCGGCTGCCGCGGCCGACCCGGCTGGATCGCGCTTTTTTCGCGGCGCTGCGGCGCGGCTGGGGGGGCGCGGGCCTCGCCAAAGCCTATATCACGCTCCACAAGCCCTGGGCCGAGCGGGGGCGCCTGCTGGCGCGCAAGCTCGCCGGCCTGGGCGGCGGGGCCTGATGGGCGAAAAGTCGCTGCGCTTCGCGCGCAATATCGGCTTTAACGCGCTGGGCCAGGTCGCGCTGGCCGCGATAAACTTCCTGGCCGTGCCCATCCTCGTGCGCCGCCTGGGCCTGGAGGTCTTCGGCGTCTACATCATAATGCATGCGGCCGCGAGCTACCTGATGCTGGCCTCCATGGGC
>JAQUMZ010000009.1 GCA_028717865.1 Elusimicrobiota bacterium
TCGACCACGAGGCGGAAGCGGTAGGAGGCGCCCGGGGTGTAGCGGACGGAGGAGGCTGCGGCGTAGGTTGAGCCGTTGCGGGCGTCGATGGCGCCGGCGGTGTTGAAGCGCACGATGGCGGCGAGGCTGGGATACCCGGAGGCGGCGCCGAAGGAGAGGCCGGTGACGGCGTCGATGGCGGCGGCGTTGGGTACGGCGTCGAAGGCGGCGGTGAAGGGCGCGGACTGGGCGGCGAAGGCGAGGTTCTTCCAGGACGTGTCGGAGGCCTGGCAGCCGGGAGCGGGGGGCGGGACGACGGCGTTGCGCACGGTTACGGTTACGGCGGGGGAAGTGGCGGCGTTGCCGGCGGCGTCGCGGGCCACGGCGGTCAGGACGTGACTGCCGTCCGGGGCGGCGGCGGTGTTCCAGGTGGCGGCGTAGGGTGCGGAGGCGTCCTCGGCGCCGAGATTGGCGCCGTCGAGCTTGAACTGCACGCCGGCGACCCTGGTGTTGTCCGAGGCGGAGGCAGCCAGGGCTACCGAGCCCGAAAGGGTCGCGCCGGCGGCCGGGGCGGTGATGCCGACCGCCGGCGGCACGGTGTCGGCGGGCGCGCTGGGCGCGGCGGAGGCGGCGAAGGCGCAGACCTGGTGGGTGCCCACGCTGGAGTTGAGGGCCAGGTTGTTCAAGGCGGAGACGGAGGCTTGCTCCGGGCGGAAGGCGTAGTTGGAGCCGAGCAGCACCTCGGAGCCTCCCGGGGGCGTGACGTATGCGGAGTAACGGTGGCCCGCGGGATCGACCACGAGGCGGAAGCGGTAGGAGGCGCCCGGGGTGTAGCGGACGGAGGAGGCTGCGGCGTAGGTTGAGCCGTTGCGGGCGTCGATGGCGCCGGCGGTGTTGAAGCGCACGATGGCGGCGAGGCCGGCGTAGCCGGAGGCCGGGCCGTAGGAGAGGCCGGTGACGGCATCGATGGCGGCGGCGTTGGGCGTGGCGTCGAAAGCGGCGGTGAAGGGCGCGGACTGGGCGGCGAAGGCGGAGTTCTTCCAGGAAGTCGCGGAGGTCTGGCAGCCGGTGGTCGAGGGCGGCGGTGGCGGTGGCGTGACGGCCGCGGGGACGACGGCGAAGGCGCAGATCTGGTGGGAGCCCGCGCTGGAATTGAGTGCCAGGTTGTTCAAGGCGGAGACGCTGGCTTGCTCGGAGCGGAAGGCGTAATTGGCGCCGAGCAGGACCTCGGAGCCGCCCGGGGGCGTGACGTAGGCGGAGTAGCGGCGGGCGGCGGGGTCGACCGCGAGGCGGAAGTGGTAGGAGGCGCCCGGGGCGTAGCGCACGGTCGCGGCGGCGGCGTAAGCGGAGCCGTTGCGGGCGTCGATGGTGTTGCCGGTGTTGAAGCGCACGATGGCGGCCAGGCCGGCGTAGCCGGAGGCCGGGCCGTAGGAGAGACCGGTGACGGCATCGACGCCGGCGGCGTTGGGGACGGCGTCGAAGGTCGCGGTGAAGGGCGCGGACTGGGCGGCGAAGGCGGAGTTCTTCCAGGCAGCCGCGGAGGTCTGGCAGGTCTGCGCCAGCGCGGCGCCACCGCAGAGGCCCAGGGCAAGGGCGCCTAGAACGGATTTGCGCACGATCGAGTAAATTCGCATTGGATTCTCCCGAATTGGATTGTCACGGAGCGGCGATCTCGCGCACGCTCATCTTCTTGTAGATCAGGCCGTTGGTCCCTACGTTGTCGCTGCGCCAGTAGACCGCGATGTTGGGCTTGCCGGTCTCGGAGCCGGGGCGCGCGTCGTCGTTGGTCAGGCGCAGGGCCGGGTTGATGCCGGACTTGCAGGGCGTGCCGCCGACGCCGAAGTTGGCGCCGTTGTCCTCCAGCGAGTTGACCAGGGTCCAGGTCCCGCCGTTGGCCCCGTCGGTCAAGTCCATGTAGTTCTCCAGCTTGACGTTGCCGTTGGGCAGGTCGTAGACCACCAGCTTGTAGCCGATCCAGACGTTCTTGGGCATGCCGCCCGACCACATGGGCTTGTTCTGGACCGCCACCGAGTTGGGGTGGCTGGTCTCCTTCTCGAAGTCGATGTGGCCGTCGTAGCGGAAGCGGGCGTCGACGCCCCGCGAGTCGCAGGTGTTGACGGTCTCCGAAGCGCCGTAGGCGCTGTGGTTGGTGCGGGCGACCCCCTCGATGCCGCCGTAGGCCGTGCCGCTGTCGGAGACGCGCATGGCGTAGACGGTCATCTCCACGTTGCGCCAGCTCTGCGCGTAGGTCTGATCGTAGATGTACATGCGCGGCACGGAGCCGGAGATCTTGAAAAGGCCCTGGCCGTCCACGGCGTAGGTGGCGTCGCCGCGGCCCCGGAACCAGGGGTCATACGGGTCCCAGGAGCCGGAGGCGAACGTCCGGGCCGCGCCGTTGTCCCACTTGGATATCCATTCCTTGCCGCCGGAGACGGTGGAATAGAGCTTCTTTATCCCGAAACGGTCGGCGCCGCCGGTAGCCGGGGGCGGGGCGACGGCGTTGCGCACGGTCACGGTCACGGCGGGCGAGGCCGCGGTGTTGCCGGCGGCGTCGCGGGCCACGGCGGTCAGGACGTGGCCGCCGTCGGGGGCGGCGGCGGTGTTCCAGGCCGCGCCGTAGGGGGCCGAGACGTCCTCGGCGCCGAGATTGGCGCCGTCGAGCTTGAACTGCACGCCGACGACGCCCGTGTTGTCGGAGGCCGCGGCGGCCAGGGCGGCCGAGCCCGAAAGGGTCACGCCGGCGGCCGGGGCGGTGATGGCGACCACGGGCGGCACGGTGTCTACGGGCGTGACGGGAGCGGCGGAGGTCGCGAAGGCGCAGACCTGGTGGGTGCCCGCGCTGGAGTTGAGGGCCAGGTTGTTCAAGGCGGAGACGCTGGCTTGCTCGGAGCGGAAGGCGTAGTTGGCGCCGAGCCGGACCTCGGAGCCGCCCGGGGGCGTGACGTAGGCGGAGTAGCGGCGGGCGGCGGGGTCCACCACGAGTCGGAAATGATAGGCGGCGCCGGGGGCGTAGCGCACGGTCGCGGCGGCGGCGTAAGCGGAGCCGTTGCGGGCGTCGATGGCGCCCGCGGTGTTGAAGCGCACGATGGCGGCGAGGCCGGCGTAGCCGGAGGCCGGGCCGTAGGAGAGGCCGGTGACGGCGTCGACGCCGGCGGCGTTGGGGACGGCGTCGAAGGCGGCGGTGAAGGGCGCGGACTGGGCGGCGAAGGCGGAGTTCTTCCAGGAAGTCGCGGAGGTCTGGCAGCCGGAGGCCGGGGGCGGCTGGGGGGGCGTTATGGCCGATGGAGTCACGGCTAAGGCGCAGATCTGGTGGGTGCCCACGCTGGAGTTGAGGGCCAGGTTGTTCAAGGCGGAGACGTTGGCTTGCTCGGAGCGGAAGGCGTAGTTGGAGCCGAGCCGGACCTCGGAGCCTCCCGGCGGCGTGACGTAGGCGGAATAGCGGCGGGCGGCGGGGTCCACGACGAGGCGGAAGTGGTAGGAAGCGCCCGGGCTGTAGCGCACCGTGGCGGCGGCGGCGTAGGCGGAGCCGTTGCGGGCGTCGATGGTCCCGCCGGTGTTGAAGCGTACGATGGCGGCCAGGCCGGCGTAGCCGGAGGCCGGGCCGTAGGAGAGGCCGGTGACGGCGTCGACGCCGGCGGCGTTGGGCGTGGCGTCGAAGGCGGCGGTGAAGGGCGCGCTCTGGGCGGCGAAGGCGGCGTTCTTCCAGGAGGCCGCGGAGGTCTGGCAGGTCTGCGCCAGCGCGGAGCCGCCGCAGAGGCCCAGGGCAAGGGCGATCAGGAGGAATCTGGATGCGGTCTTGGTTTGGAGTGATGCGTTCATATCCTTAACATAGATTTCGCGTAATTAATCCGCAAAGCGGCCGCAACAAACGGGCAACAAAAGCCGTGAACACCTCCGTAAAGAGGGAGGGACATTTGGGGAAATTTCGACTGGGACGAAAGATTGGGATTTTGGCCCCAAAGGGCCCTGCCGTGGGGCGTACGGTCCGAGTAATACTAAAGCAGGCGCGTTAATTAGGAGGAACGATGGTAAGAAGCTTGATTATTGCTTGCGCGATTGTCGGTTTCTCGGGGTCTAGTTACGCACAAAATCAACCCTGTAGTGGAAGTGTATGCGTAGGAGATAAGGTTATCGACACAAAGGATAAAGTTGGAATCGTTAAGGCACTCTTTGGCAAGGGCCAAGTTCAAGTATATTACGAGTTGGGCTGGGATGCGGCCATGGTGGAAGTCAAGAACATCAATGAATTAACTAGAACGGCATCTACCGACTGTCTGATGGGTATATGCCGTGGCAACAAAGTTCTGTATAAAGACAGAAACGGGCAGCAAGTAGGGACCGTGATAGCCCTATTCCTCAATGGGAAGGCTCAAATATATCGCAGCCTGGGTTGGGACGCGGCTATGATTGAGGTCAAAGATATTCAAGAATTGACTCCCAGCTTGTCCAAATAAAGGCCAATAGCGGATATATCCCGCCCTACAATATCAGGGCACTTGCGCCGCGAGCGGCCGCGCCAGGCCGGGAATAGCGGCGGTCAGGGCCTCATCGAGTTCTTCGACGAAGACCAGTTCGAGGCCCGCGCGCGCCTCGGGCGGCAGCTCCGCGAGGTCCTTTTCGTTGGCCTTGGGCAGGATGACGCGCGCCAATTCGGCGCGCTTGGCGGCCAGGACCTTCTCCTTGATGCCGCCTACCGGCAGGATCGGTCCGCTGAGGGTTATCTCGCCGGTCATGGCCGTGTCGCGGCGCGCGGGCAGGCCCGAGTAAAGCGAGGCCAGGGCGACGGCGATGGCCACTCCGGCCGAGGGCCCGTCCTTGGGCACCGCTCCGGCCGGCACGTGGACGTGTATGCCGGCCTTGTGCCGCGGCAGGCGTCCCGAGGGCAGGATTTCGGGATGCGAGAGAATGTAGCTGTGCGCGGTCTGCACCGATTCCTTCATGACCTCGCCCAGGTGTCCGGTCATGGTCAGGCCGTCGCGGCCGTGCAGGAGGCTGCTTTCCACGTAGAGCACCTCGCCGCCGGCCTCGGTCCAAGCCAGGCCCGCCGCCACGCCGGGGCGCAGGATTTTGCGCGTCTGATCCAGGAAGAAGCGCTCGGGACCGAGCAAGGCGGCGAGGTCGTTCGCGGCGACGTTGACCGCCTCGGTCTTGCCCTCCGCGAAGCGCAGCGCGACGCGGCGCGTGATCTGGCCCAAGGCCCGGTCGAGTTGGCGCACGCCCGCCTCCCGGGTATAGAGCCGTATGACGGCGTGGATCGTTTCGTCGGGGAGCTGGAGATTGTCGGGGCGCAGTCCCGCCTGGGACAACTGGCGGGGCAGCAGGTAGCGGACCGCTATCTGCAGCTTCTCCTCGTCCGTATAGCCGGCCAGGCGCAGCAATTCCATGCGGTCGAGCAAGGGGCCGGGGATCGTGTCGAGGCTGTTGGCGGTCGTGATGAAGAACACCCGGGAAAGGTCGAAGGGGAGGTCGAGGTAGTTGTCGCGAAAGCCCACGTTCTGGGCCGGATCGAGAACCTCCATCAGCGCGGCGTCGGGGTCGCCCCGGAAATCGCGGCCGATCTTGTCGACCTCGTCGAGCATCAGCACGGGGTTGTTTACCCCGGCCCGGCGCACCGCCTGGATGATGCGGCCGGGCATGGCGCCGACGTAGGTCCGCCGGTGGCCGCGCAGCTCGGCCTCGTCGTGGAGCCCGCCGAGGCTCATGTGCTCGAAGGCCCGCCCCAAGGCGCGGGCGATGGATTGGCCCAGGGAGGTCTTGCCCACGCCGGGAGCGCCCACGAAGCACAGGATGGGGGCCTTGGCCTTGGGATTGAGCCTGAGCACGGCCAGGTGCTCGATGATGCGCTCCTTGACCTCCTTGAGGTCGTAATGGTCTTCGTCGAGCACGCGCCGGGCCCGGCCCACGTCCAGGTCGTCGGTCGTGCGCCTGTTCCAGGGCAGCTCCAGGATGAGCTCTATATAGGAACGGGTCACCTGGTAGTCCGGGGCCATGCTGTTGAGCCGGGATAGGCGCACGAGCTGCTCCTCGACCTCCTTGCGCGCGGCTTCGGGCAGCTCCGTGGCGGCCGCCTTCTCGCGCAGCATGGTGATCTCGGCCTCGTCGTTCTTCTCGTCGCCCAGTTCGTGCTGGATGGCGCGCATCTGCTGGCGCAGGAAGTAATCCTTCTGCTCGCGGCTCATCTCGGTGGTGGCGGCGCTGGTGATCTTCTGCCGCAGCTTGAGTATCTGCTCTTCGTGGGTCAGGAAGGAGAGCATCAGCCGCAGGGCGGCCGAGGCGGAATCGGCCTCGAGCAGGGTCTGCTGGCGTTCGAGATCGAGCTCCATCAGGGAGGCGACGAGGTAGGCTTGGTCGAGGGGGTCGCGAAACAGCGTGAAGAGCTGGACCACGTTGGGGGCGTCGGTGCGCAGCAGTCCCGGCGAGGCCGCGATGCGCTCGCGCAGTTCCCTCTGCATGGCCTCCAGCACCTCGGGATCGTCCTTGGCGAAGGGGCGGGCCGCGACCTCCGCGCGCAGGAAGGGCCGGCGCTGGGGCAGGTCGAGCAGGGCCACCCGCTCGACGCCCTGCACCACCATGTCGAGCTGGTCCCCCACGCGCATGACCTTCTTGAGGATGCCGCGCGTGCCGATCGGAAACAAGTCCTTGGTGTCGGGCTCCTCGATCTCGGGGCGGCGCTGGGCCACCACGACGATGACGTTGTCCTCCGCGGCCATGGCGCTTTCGATCGCGGCCAGCGACGAACTGCGCCCCGCCGACAGGGGCAGGGCGATGCGCGGATACAGGACCATGTTCTTGATGGGCAGCACGGGCAGGATCATGAGTCCATTCTACTCGCGCCGGTCCGCTCTTGGTACAGACAGAAAGGCGCATCCGCGTATTGGGGACGTTCCTTGCTTTGCTTGCTTTTCCGTCCGCCCGGCGCTCAGTGGAAACGGCATGGGAATTGCTATAATTAAATGCTGCCAATTCTGGTTCGGGAGGACGCCATGGCCTATAAGATCAGCGAAAAGTGCACCGCCTGCGGCACCTGTTTTGAAACCTGCCCTTCGGAGGCGATCGTCAAGGGCGAGAAGTACAAGATCGACGCGGAGAAGTGCATCGATTGCGCCGCGTGCGAGTCGGCTTGCCCGGAAAGCGCCATCTCCGCCGGCAATTAGTCCGCCGACCTTCCTATCTGCGGCCGTCGTAGAGCAGGGGGTTGGCTTCGGGGTCCCTCAGGCTTCGCCCGAGGGACTTCGTCGTTTTCCAGAGGACGGCGGCGAACTCCCCGGGGCGGTAGAGATAGAATTTCCGGCCGCTGCTGACGTGGGGGCTGGCGGAAAGGACGACGAAGCCCAGTCCGCGCCGCCGCCCCCAGGCCTTCAGCGCGCGCGAAAGGCCCAACTCCTCTCCGGCCGCCAGTTCGGGCGGAAAGCCGCCGACTTCCCGGAAGGCGTCGGCCCGGCAGAACACGAAGGAGCCGGCCGCCCAGCTAGCGGCGCGCGAGAGGGCGTTCCATAGGCTCGTGAGCGCCGCGCCCCACCAGGGCGCGCGGTCGAAGGCGATGACGCAGCCGCCCCCCACGCAACGGCCGCCCGCGGCCGCGCGCAGAACGGCGGCGAGGTTGCCGGCGCTCAGGCGCGAGTCGGCGTCGATGAAGAGCAGCCACTCGCCCCGGGCGTTGGCGCCCGCGGCGTTGCGCGCCCGGGAGATGCGGCGGACCGGCTCGAAGACGACCCGGGCCCCGGCCCGGCGGGCCAGCTCGGCGGTGCCGTCCGTGGAGGCGTTGTCGCAGACTACGAGCTCCCAGTCCGCGTCCGGCAGGCCGAGGGTCCGGACCGCTTGTCGGACGGAGTCCAGGCAGCCGCCCAGCAGCCGGGCCTCGTTGTGGGCGGGTACGGCGATCGAGAGCCTCACCTCCCGATCTTAGCCTTTGCGGCTGGCGCGCCGCAACGCGGTTTGCTACCGTAAGCGGGTGAGCCTGGCCAACATCGTCGGGGGGCTGATATTTTCCGGCGCGGGCTTCGTGGCTTTCACCTACGGCCGCAGGCAGGGACGATTCCGGCTTATGGTCTTGGGCGGGGCGCTGATGGTCTATCCCTATTTCGTTTCCAGCCCGCTCGTGCTTTATCTGGTCGGGGCCGGTTTGAGCGCGGCTTGTTTCCTCGTGCCGGACTGATCCGGCGCGGGCGATCGGTGTCGGAGCGCCAGGGCGCGCTCCAGGTTGGCGGCGGCCTTCGCGTTGCCCGGCTCGGTGGCCACGATCTCGCGCAGGACGCTGATCGCGCCGGCCAGCTCGCCGCGCGCGGCCTGGTTTGCCGCGAGGTTCAGGGCGGCGTTGCGGCAGATCGGATTGATCTCGATCTCCCGGCGCAGCCGCGGGTCGCGCGAACCGGCGGCCAGGGCGCGGCGGGCCTCGATGCAGGCGCCGTTGAGCTCCAGAGCCCGGGTGAAGTGCCGGCGGGCGCCTTCGAGTTCCCCGCGCCGGGAGAGCAGCACGCCCAGGTTGTTGTGGGCGATGGCCGAATCCGGTGCCACGGCCAACACCCGGTTCCAGAGGGCATCCGCGTCCCGCCAATAGCCGGTCTGCCGCCAACTCAAGACCGCCAGCCCGGCCGCCAGCGCGGCGGCCCACCGCGCGCGGGACCGGGCCGCGGCCGCGCCGAGGAGCACGGCGGGGCCCAGGCAGGCCAGGTAGCTGTAGCGATCCGCCACGAGCTGGGGACCGTATTGGGCGAGGACGCCGCAGACCGGCGTCAGCGTCGCCAGATAGCACAGCCAGGTCGCCAGCCACCAGGGCCGGCTGCGGCGCAGGCGCCAGGCCAGCCACGTCGCCAGGATCGCCGCGGCGGCGGCCAGCAGGAAGCGCGGCTGCGCCGGGTCGAAAGGGACGCGCAACTCGTAGAGCGGGGACAAATTCGCCGGCCAGACCGTCTTGGCGAGATAGAAGGCCGCGCTGTAGGCGCCTTGGGCCAGACGCTGGGCCAGGCCGTGCTGGTGCCAGCCCCAGAGGCTGCGGCCGGAGTATTGCGCGGCTAGTCCTACGAGGGCGGCGGCCACGGCCAGCGCCGCGTAGGGCAATTTCTCCAGCCAGACCCGGCGCAGCGGCCGGCGCAAGGGATACCAATCGAGCAGCAGCAAGACGGCCGGCAGGGACACGCCGATGGCCTTGGACAACAGCGACAGCGCGTAGGCGAGCAGCGACGCGGCCAGCCAGAGCCGGGGCCTGCCCTCGCCGGCGCAGCGGCGAAGGTAGGCCAGGAGGCTGAGCAGGAGAAACAGTCCCGACAGCAAATCCCGGCGCTCCGCGGCCCAGGCCACGGATTCCGTCCGCAAGGGATGGACCGCGAAGAAAACGGCGGCCCAGAAAGCGCCGGCGGGGGCGGCCGCCCCCGCTCCGCCGGCGGCCAGCAGGCGCCGGGCCACGAAGAAGAAGAGCCCGGCGTTGGCCGCGTGGAGCAGGAGATTCGTCAAGTGGAAGCCGAACGGCCGCAGGCCCCAGACGCTGTAGTCCAGGGCGTAGCTCATCCAGGTCAGGGGATGATAATGCCCCGAGAAAAAGGCCGTCCACATCCAGCGCAACTCGGCCGTCCCGAAGCCCCGCCAGGCGAGGTTGCTCAGGAGATAAATGCCGTCGTCCCAATTTGTCGCCCAATCGTTGCGCAGGGCGGGCAGAAACGCGGCCAGGGCCAGCGCCGCCGCCAGGAGGGGCCGCCAATCCCGCTTAGGCATGGCGAGGCGCCAGCGCCGCGTGCTGGCGCAGGCGCTCGGCGTCGGAGCGCGCGACCGGGATCGCTCGGCCGCGCTCGTCGATGCCGGCATGAAACATCGCCGCCGCCGCCGTTCCCGGAGCGGGGATGAAGCATTGCGCCTGCCGCGGCCTCCAGCCGCGGGCCTTCAGCCAGCCGGCCAGTTCCCGCATGTCGGCTTGCGTGCAGCCCGGGAAGGCGCTCATAAGGTAGGGCACGACGTATTGCTCCTTGCCGGCCGCGCGGCTCTCGCGTGCGAAGGCCTCCAGGAAGGCCTCGAAGACCCGGAAGGGCGGCTTGCGCATGAGCCGCAGGACGGCCGGGCTGCTGTGCTCGGGGGCCAGCTTGAGTTGCCCGCCCGTGAAGCGCCGGACCAAGGCGCGCATATAGGCCGGACTGCGCAGCGCGAGGTCGTGGCGCACGCCGCTGGCCACGCGCAGGTGGCGCACCCCGGGAATGCGCAGCAGGGACTCGAGCAGGCCGGCCAGCTCGTCCTGGGCGTCGCGGAAGCTGGGGCAAGGCTCGGGCGTCAGGCAGCTGCCGCGGCGGCAGGAGCCGGGGACGGCCGCGCAGGAGGCGCCCCACATGTTGGCGCTGGGCCCGCCCACGTCGGTGAGGGTTCCGTCCCAGTCCGGGCGGCGGGTCAGGGCGCGCGCCTCGGCGGCCAGGGAGGCGCGGCTGCGCGAGCTGATGCGGCGGCCCTGGTGCAGGGCCAGGGCGCAGAAGGAGCAGCCGCCGGCGCAGCCGCGGTGCGCGGTGAGGCTGAAGCGGATCATCTCCAGGGCCGGGACCGGGCCGCGCGCGCAGGGGTGGGCCCGGCGCGCGAAGGGCAGGGCGTAGAGCCGGTCGAGCTCCTCCGTCGTGAGCGGTTCGGCCGGGGGGGCGAGCAGGACGTCGCGCCCCGCGTGTCCCTGCGCGGCCCAGAAGCTCTCGCGCATCTGCCGTTCGAGCAGCAGGGTGGCTTCCAGGAGCAGGGCGGGGCGGGCTTGGATGGCCTCGCAGGCGGGCAGGCGCACGGTCGCCGCCGGAGCCGCGCCCGCGTGGGCGGTGCCCGGGATACCCGTCAAATCCCCGCCCGCCGCCAGCCGCGCCGCCGTATCCAGGACGGCGCGCTCGGCCATCCCGTAGACGAGCAGGTCGGCCTTGGCGTCGAGCAGTATGGATCTGCGGACGCGGTCCGTCCAGAAATCGTAGTGCGCGGCCCGGCGCAGGGAGGCCTCGATTCCACCCAACACGACCGGCAGGCCGGGGAAGGCCCGCCGCAGCAGGCCCGCGTAGACGATGGCGGCCCGGTTGGGGCGCTGGCCGCAGCGGCCGCCCGGGGTGTAGGCGTCGTCCGAGCGCTTTTTGCGGAAGGCCGTGTAGTGCGCGAGCATGGAATCCAAGGCTCCGGCGGAGGCGCCGGCGAAAAGGCGGGGGCGGCCCATGGCCAGCAGGTCGTCCGTCCGGTCCCAGCGGGGCTGGGCGACGATCCCCACGCGCCAGCCGTGCGCGACGAGCCAGCGGCCGATGAGCGCGGCGCCGAAGGCGGGATGGTCGACGTAGGCGTCGCCGCTGACGAGCAGGACGTCGAGCTCCCGCCACCCCAGGCGGTCCAGTTCGGCCCGGGTGGCGGGGAGGAACTCCGGCTGGCTTATCGAGTTCAACAGATGCGGGGCAGCTGCTCGCCGCTGAGCATGTCGAGCACGCGCTCGACGCCGATGCGCGTGCGCAGGCGGACCTCGCCGCGCGGTCCCGTGCCGACCTCGCCGATGACGGCGGGCGCGGCCCCCGCCGCGCGCAGGGCGCGCAGCGCCCGCTCGCGGTGGTCCGGCGGGACGAAAGCGGCGAAGCGGCCCTCGCAGGCCATATAGAGGGGATCGAGCCCGAAGAGTTCGCAGGCGGCCTCCACCTCGGGGCGCAGGGGCACGGCGGTCTCCTCCAGGCAGACGTCGCGGCCCGACTTCTGGGCGATCTCGTTGAGGGTCGTGGCCAGGCCGCCGCGGGTAAGGTCGCGCAGGCAATGCAGCTCCGTTCCGGCCTCGAGCAGGGCGCGCACCTGGGGCCAGAGGTGGGCCGCGTCGCTTTTAAGCGCGGTGTCGAAGGCCAGGCCCTCGCGCACGGAAAGGATGGCCGCGCCGTGGGCCCCGACGTCGCCGCTGACGATGACCGCGTCGCCGGGCCGCACCCGGACCGGGGCGATGGGGTCGGGCGCCACGACCCGGCCCACGCCCGCGGTGTTGAGGTAGAGTCCGTCGCCCTTGCCGCGCTCCACGACCTTGGTGTCGCCGGTGACGACGCGCAGCCCGATCTGGCCGGCCGCGCGCGCCATGGAGCGCGCGATCTCGGCCAGGGCCTCCAGGCTGAAGCCTTCCTCTATTATGAAGCCGCAGCTCATGTACATGGGCTGGGCCCCGCACATGGCCAGGTCGTTGGCGGTGCCGTGCACGGCCAGCGAGCCGATGTCGCCGCCGGGAAAGAAGAGCGGGCGGATCACGAAGGAATCGGTGGTGAAGGCCTGGCGGTCGGGGCAGGGCTCCAGCAGCGCGCCGTCGTGGGCCTCGTGCAGGGCGGGGTCCGTGAACGCGGCCAGGAAGACCTTTTCGATGAGCCGGTGCATGAGGCGCCCGCCGCCGCCGTGGGCCAGGGTGACCGTATCCTCGGGGGCGTGCGGCATGGGGCAGGCCGGCGCCTGGTCGCTCATTTCCGGTTCGCCTCGGCGCCGCGATAGCGGTGGTAGGCCGCGCAGGCGCCCTCGGAGGAGACCATGGGCGCGCCCAGCGGCCGCTCCGGGGTGCACAGCGTGCCGAAGGCGGGGCACTCGTGGGGCTTGCGCAGGCCCTGGAGTATCTCCCCGGCCAGGCATTCGCGGGGCTCCTGCGCGGCGATCTCCTGGACGCCGAAGCGCTTCTCGGCGTCGAGGTCCGCGTAAGGGGGGGTCAGGCGCAAGCCGCTGGATTCTATGGGGCCGATGCCGCGCCATTGCCGGCGGCAGGGCTCGAAGACCTCGCGCAGGACGGCCAGGGCGGCTTGGTTGCCCGCGGCGCGGGCCGAGCGGCCGTATTGGTTCTGGACTTCGCAGAGGCCGCGTTCGAGCTGGCGGGTCAGCATGCACAGCCCTTGCAGGATGTCCAGCGGCTCGAAGCCGGTCACCACGATGGGGACGCGGTATCGGCGCGCCAGCGGCTCGTAGTCGGAGAAGCCGGCCACGGTGCAGACGTGGCCCGCGGCCAAAAAGCCTTGGACCCGGTTGGCGGGCGCGGAGAGGATCGCCGCCATCGCGGGGGGCACCAGGACGTGGGCCGTGAGCAGCGAGAAGTTCTTGAGCCCGAGGTCGCGGGCGCGGCGCGCCGCCATGGCGGTCATGGGCGCGGTGGTTTCGAAACCCACCGCGAAGAATACCACCTGCCGCGCGGGCAGGCGGCGGGCCAGTTCGACGGCGTCCAGGGGCGAATAGACCACGCGTATGTCGGCGCCCTGGGCGCGGGCCTCCAGGAGGCTGGAGCGCGAGCCGGGCACGCGCAGCATGTCGCCGAAGGAGCAGAAGACCGTCTCGGGCCTGCGGCTGATGGCGATGGCGCGGTCGATGAGCTCCAGCGGCGTGACGCAGACCGGACAGCCCGGCCCGTGCACGAGTTGAAGGCCGGGGGGCAGGAGGCGGTCGATGCCGAAGCGCATGATGGAATGGGTCTGCCCGCCGCATATCTCCATCACCGTCCACGGCTTGGTGGTCAGGGCCGCGAGCAGCTTGGCGTAGCGCTGGGCCGCGCGCCGGTCGCGGTATTCGTCCAGGTACTTCACGTATCCTGCTCCGCTACGGCCCGATCCCACTCCTCGAGGTAGCGGAAGACCTGCCGGGCCTCGGCCTCGTCCACCACGCTGATGGCGAAGCCCGCGTGGACGATGACGTAGTCCCCGACCTTGGCCTCCGGAACGTAGGCCAGGCAGGCGTCCTTGACCGCGCCGCCGAAGTCGATCTTGCCCGAGGGCAAGCCGTCATCTTCGCGGACGCTGACTATCCGGCCCGGAATGCCGAGGCACATAGTATAACCATAGTTTACCAAAACGGTGCAAAACAGTGCCAGGCATTGCATTATTGCATTCAGGCCATCCGTGATGGAGGCTTCACCGGATGTCGGCAAAAATGATAAATTGGCCGCATGAGATTACTCACTTTCATGGCGCGACGGTTCGTGGCCGGAGACTGCCTCTCCGAGGCGGTGACGCAGGTCAGGAGGCTCAACGCGCAGGGCATCAAGGCTACCCTGGACAACCTGGGAGAGGAATGCCAGAACCGCGAGCAGGCCCTCGCGGCGCGCGACGAGTACGTGCGCATGCTGGGGCGCATCGCCGAGGAGAAGCTTGACTGCAACGTCTCGCTCAAGCTCACTCAATTCGGGCTGAGCCTCGATGAGGCCTTTTGCAGGGAGAACCTCTTCCGCGTCCTCGACGAGGCGCGCAAGTTCGGCAATTTCGTGCGCATCGACATGGAGGGCTCCCAGTACACGCAGAAAACGCTCGATTTCTTCCGCCAGGCCAAGGCCTATTATCCGAAGGTGGGCATAGTCATCCAGGCCATGCTGCGGCGCAGCGAGAATGACATCGCGGAACTCGTCAAGGAGGGCGCCTGCGTGCGCCTGTGCAAGGGAGCCTACAAGGAACCGCCGGCACTGGCGTATCCCGACAAGAAGGACGTCAACACGGCTTACGATCGGTTGGCCGCCATGTTGGCGGGGGCTCCCAATCCGGCCTTCGCGACTCACGACGACGAGCGCATCGCCGCCGCGGCCGCGCAGGCCGCGCGCGCCGGCTTGGCGCGGGACCGCTTCGAGTTTCAGATGCTTTACGGCCTGCGCTCCCGGCGCTGGCGCGAACTCGTCGCCCAGGGGCACGTCGTGCGGATATACACGCCCTACGGGACGCACTGGTTCCCGTATTACTACCGCCGCATCCGGGAGCGCAAGGAGAACCTTTTGTTCGTCCTGCGCAACCTGTTCGATTGAGGGCGCCATGGTCACCGACAAGCTGATGGGATTTTTAGACGAGGAGATCGCCAAGCTCAAGTCCGAGGGCCGTCTGGCGCGGCTGCGCGTGCTGCAGGGCGCCCAGGAGCCGGTCTCGACGGTGGACGGCCGGCGGGTCGTCAACCTGACCTCCAACAATTATCTCGACCTGGCCAACCATCCGGGCCTCAAGGCCGCGGCCAAGGACGCGATCGAGCGCTTCGGAGTGGGCACCGCGGCGGTGCGGCCCATCATCGGCACGATGGAGCTCCACCAGGAGTTGGAGCGCCGCCTGGCCGAATTCAAGGGCTGCTCGGCCGCGCTGGTCTTCCAGTCGGGCTTCACGGTCAACGTGGCCTGCTGCCAGAGCCTCATGACCGACGCCTCGGATTTGCTCATCTCCGACGAACTCAACCACGCCTCCATCATAGACGGGGCCCGCTTGGCCAAGGCCGCGCGCCAGGTCTATCCCCATAAGGACATGAAGGCCCTGCGCGCCATCCTGGAATCGAGCGCGGCGCGCGGCGCCCGGCGCAAGATGATCGTGACCGACGGCGTCTTCAGCATGGACGGCGACGTGGCGCCCCTGCCCGAGATCGCGGACCTGGCGGACCGCTACGGCGCCTTCGTCATGGTCGACGACGCCCACGCCTCCGGGGTCATGGGCCGCAACGGGCGCGGCACGCCTGACCATTTCGGGCTGACCAAGCGCATCCAGATCCAGATCGGCACGCTCTCCAAGGCCGTCGGCGCGGTGGGCGGCTACGTCGCCGGCTCGGCTTCCCTGCGCGACTACCTGATCTCCACGGCCCGGCCCTTCATCTTCTCCAGCTCGCATCCGCCCTCGGTCATCGCCACCTGCTTGGCGGCGATCGACATAATGCTCAAGGAGCCCCAGCGCATCGAGAAACTTTGGTCCAACGCGCGCGCGTTCAAGGAAGGGCTCAAGAAGCTGGGCTTCGACACCGGGGCCAGCGAGACTCCCATCACCCCGGTCATCATCGGAGACACCGCCAAGGCCCAGGCCTTCAGCGCCCGCCTCTTCGAGGAGGGGGTCTTCGCCCTCTCCATATGCTACCCCATCGTGGCCCGGGGCAAGGACCGCCTGCGCACCATCGTCTCCTCCGGCCACACCCAGGCGGACCTGGAACTGGCGCTCGAGAAGTTCCGCAAGGTCGGCAAGGAACTCGGCGTCATTTAAGCCCAGCGCGGGAGTGAAACGACCGCGCCACCGCCGCACCCATACGAGGGGTGCGGCGGTTCCGTTGGGGGTGGAGAGTTCGGCTGAGATGTCGAACAACGGAACGGCGCCGACCGGAGTGTCGGCGCCGGGGTCCGCGCCCTCCCTTACGGTCGGGCGTGGACCTCGGAACGGATTATCGTTGTCGTTAAGCCAGCGCGGCGCGCCGTCCAGCGCCGCGCCACCGGCGTCCCCATATGAGGGGGGCGCCGGTTCCGTTGGGGGTGGCCGTCCGTAATTCGGGGGGTAAAGGCCAATTTGGTATAATCGCATCCCCATGCCCGCCACCCTGGAGCTCGACGCCTCGCTCGAACGCGTGCGGCTCGGTCTCGAGGCCAAGGCTCGGCGCGTTTCCGGGCGGGTCGGCGAGGAACTCGCGGCGCAGATTTCGCGGCCCGGCAAGATGCTGCGGGCGCGTTTTTGCCTGCTGCTGGGCTCGGCGCTGGGAGTGAAGGAAGGCCTCTGCGAGACCGCGGCCCGGGGCATGGAGTTCGTCCACAACGCCTCGCTTCTGCACGACGACTGCGTGGATCAAGCGCGGCTGCGCCGCGGGCGCGCGACGCCCAACGAGACTTTCGGGGTAAACGTAGCCCTGCTGTTGGGAGACCTGGCCTTCGCCCAGGGGTTGGAGGAGGTCATGGACCTCTCCCCCAACGCGGCCAGGAACCTCGTCAGCGCCGCCCGCGAGATGGCCGTCGGCGAGCTGCAGGAGGAGTTCCTCCGGGGCAGCGCGGAGGTGCCCGTGGAGGCCTACCTCGGGATAATCTCGCGCAAGACCGGAGCGCTTTTCGAGTGGGCGGGGGCGACTCTCTCCGAGCTTTCGCCCCTGCCGCACGCCGCGGCCGATCCGCCGCGGCTGGGCAGCGCCGCGGGCATGCTGCTGCAGATCGTCGACGACGTCCACGACTACACCTTGAACGACGAGGTCTCCGGCAAGGAGCGCGGCGCGGACCTGCGCGGGCGCCGGCTGACGCTTCCGGCGATCCTGGCCCTCAACGATGGGCGCGTCCGCGGCGATTTCCTGCGGCTTTGGAACGCGGGCGACGTGCGCGCAACGGCGCGGTTCCTGGAAGCCTCCGGCCAGCTCGAGGCGGCCCGGGGGCGCGGCCGGCAGCTCCTGCGCTCCCTGCGCGGCTGGGCCGCGGCTCTGCCGGTGGCGGGACGGCGCGCCGATTTCCTGGCTTTCGCCGAGGCCTTGGAGCGCCGGGAGTTCTGACCATGGGTTACGAGGCCTTGATCCGCGCGGCCTGGCGTACGGGCGATTTCCGCGCCGCCGAGGCGGGCCGGTCAGAAGCCGGGGAGCGCCGGCGCCCGGAGGAGTTGCGCCGAAAGGTGCGCCGGGAGGTGGAGGCGATCATCGTCCGAGACGCGGGCGACGCCCCTTGCTGTTTTTCGGCCCACGAGGAGGGAACCATGAAGCTGGCTCCGTTCGTGAAGTTCCGGGAGGAGAAATTCGGGGCGGTGCTCTTCGAGACGCGTTCCGAGAAGGTCTTCACCCTCAGTCCGACGGCGGCGGCGGTTGTGCGCGAGGTGGTTCGCGGCGCCGACGAGGGCTCCCTGGGCGAGCGCCTCCGGGAGAAATACGACGATCCCTCCGGGCGCCTGGTTCCGGAGGCCTTGGCCTTTTTGGCCGAGCTCAAGCAGCGGGGCTTGGTGGTCTAGCCGTGCCCGCCTTGGTCCTGCCGGAGAGTTTGGGAGCGGCCGCGTCGGATTTGTCCGCGCCGCTCTACGTGGCCTGGCAGCTGACCAACGCCTGCGACCTGGCCTGCCGCCACTGCATCGAGGACTCCGGGCCGGGCCGGGCTTTCGGCGCGGAGCTGTCCCTGGAGGAGGGTTTGCGCGTCGCCGACCAGATCATCGCGGCCCAGGTGCCCTACGCGTCCTTCTCGGGCGGCGAGCCCCTGCTGCATCCCCACCTTTTCGCGCTTTTGGAGCGTTTCCGCGGCTCGGGGGTGGGCTTGAAGCTGGAGACCAACGGGCAGCGCCTCGACGCCGCGGCCTGCCGCCGCCTGGCCGAGGCCGGGGTGGCCTCGGTGCAGGTCTCGCTCGACGGACCCGACGAGGAGGTCGTGCGCCGGCTGCGTCCGGGCGCGCGGCTCGACCTCGTGCTCGAGGGCGTGCGCCGCCTGCGCGAGGCGGGCGTGGCGGTCGAGGCCAATTTCGCGCCCACGCGCTGGAGCGCGGGGCTCGTGCGCCCGACCATGGAACTGGCCCACGGCTTGGGGGCGGGCGCATTCTACACCGGCCGGCTCATGCGCGCCGGCCGCGCGGCGAGCCATTGGGAGGAAATCCGCCCCACGCCGGAACAATACGTCCGATTCTTCGCCGAGGTCGCGGCCGGAGCCCGGGCCTACGCGGGCCGCATGCGCGTCTGCTACCACGAGCTGGGCATAGTGGAGGAATTGCGCTACCGGCTGGAGCATCCCGCGGCCCTGTTCATCGTGCTGCCCGACGGGAAGGTCAAGCTCGTCAACGCCCTGCCCTTCGTCTGCGGCGATCTCAGGCGCCAGAGCCTGGCCGAGGTCTGGTCGAACTACGGGCGGGCCTGGAAGAATCCGAGGG
>JAQUMZ010000010.1 GCA_028717865.1 Elusimicrobiota bacterium
GATCAGCTCTTGATACCAGCCGTCGGAGGCGCTCACGAAAGCCGGCTCAATAGCGTCCGGAGGAGCCCAGGACCTTTTCGTTCTTGTCCATGTACATCTTCACGAGCTCCGCGCGCGCCGGGCCGAGATACTTGCGCGGATCGAATTCCCCGGGCTTCTCGGCGAACACCTTGCGGATCATGGCCGTCATCACCAGCCGGCCGTCGGAGTCGATGTTGATCTTGCACACGGCGGATTTGGCCGCGCGGCGCAGCTGCTCCTCGGGGATGCCGGCGGCGCCCTCCATCTTGCCGCCGTACTTGTTGATCATGTCGATGTAGGAGGTCAGCACCGAGGAGGCCCCGTGCAGGACGATGGGGAAGCCCGGGATGCGCCGCTCGACCTCGGCCAGGATGTCGAAGCGCAGGGGCGGCACGCTTTCGCCGGGTTTGAGCTTGAACTTGTAGGCGCCGTGGCTGGTGCCGATGGAGATGGCCAGGGAGTCGACGCCGGTCTTTTTGACGAAGTCCTCCACGTCCTTGGGGTCGGTGTAATGGGACTTCTCGGCGGAGACCTCGTCCTCGATGCCGGCCAGCACGCCGAGTTCGCCCTCCACGGTCACGTCGCGCGGGCGGGCGTACTCCACCACCTTCCTGGTCAGGGCCACGTTCTCGGCGAAGGGCTTGGAGGAGGCGTCGATCATGACCGAGGAGAACCCGCTGTCTATGCAGGACTTGCAGAGCTCGAAGGTGTCGCCGTGGTCGAGGTGCAGGGCGACCGGGACGGGCCGGCCCAACTCCCGCATCATCTCCAGGGCCCCGCGGCCCATCCAGCGCAGCAGCGTCGCGTCGGCGTATTCGCGCGCGCCCTTGGAGACCTGCAGGATGACCGGGGAGCGGCTCTGCTGGCAGGCGGTTATGATGGCCTGCAGCTGCTCCATGTTGTTGAAATTGTAGGCCGGGACGGCGTAGCCTTTCTTCATGGCGTCCTTGAACATCTCCCGCGTGTTGACGAACCCCAGCTCCTTGTAGGAGACGGGCTTGGCGGCGGCTGCGGTCTCGGGCATATGGACTCCTCCTTGGTGGGACCTAGGCGTTATTTTACCAAAATAGCCGGGCCCGCGCGGTTATGATATCATGCTATCCTATGGAAACCAGCCAAGCCATAGCCGAAAGGCATTCCACCCGCTCCTTCAGCCCCCGGCCCGTGGCGCGCGAGCTCGTGGAGCGCATCGTCGACGCCGGCCGGCTGGCCGCCACGGCGCGCAACGAGCAGACTTGGGAGTTCGTGGCCGTGACCGGTGCTACGGCGCGCGCCCGGCTCGCCGAACTGGCCGTCAACGGCGCGTTCATCGCCGAGGCCCCGGTCTGCGTGGCGCTGTTTTGCCGGCCCACCAAATACTACGTAGAGGACGGCAGCGCGGCCACGCAGAACATGCTGGTGGCGGCGGCCGACCTGGGCGTGCAATCCTGCTGGGTGGCCGGAGACAAGAAGCCCTACGCGGGGGCCGCGGCCAAGCTGCTCAAGGCGCCGGCGGACTGCCGGCTGATGTCCTTGGTGGCGCTGGGCTACGCGGCGCGGGCCTCGGAGCCGCGCGCGCCCAAGCGTCCGCTCAAAAACGTCCTGCACTGGGAGAGTTTCTAACGGTGCCTGGCTTTCACGTATTCACGTATTTGCGTCTCGCGGGGTTTGACCGTTCTCTTCCGGCGCGATGATCCCTCGGCGCCAAAGCCAGATTCCGCAGGCCAGGAGCACGCCCAAGGACGTCCATTGCCCGGGAGAAAGGACCGGCCATAGGAAACTTCCCCGGTCGTCTCCCCGGTAGAACTCCAGTACGAAGCGCATGGCCGCGTAGCCGCAAAGGCAGGTCAGGAACGCGGCCCCGGGCCGGAGCCTGCCGGCCCGGATGCGGGGCAGGACGCCGAACACTATGAAGAGGCAGAGGGCGAGCGCGCCCGCCGCCTCGTAGAGCTGCACGGGGTGTAGGGGCACGCCCAGCAGGCCGTCCGGGACGCTGGCCGCGGGGTTGCCGTAGCGCACGGCCCAGGGCGCGCCGCTGGGCCGGCCGTGGCAGCAGCCTTCCAGGAAGCAGCCCATCCGGCCCAGCCAGTGGCCCATGGGCAGGGCCGCTCCGAGCTCGTCGGCGATGGGCGGGAAGGCCCGGCGGCGCGCTTGCAGGAACGCCCAGACGCAAGCGATGGCGCCCAGCACGCCGCCCCAAAAGACCCAGCCCATCCGCCAGTTCGAGATAAAGACCTCAGGGGCCGAAGCGAAAGCGCGCCGTTCCACGATGAAGAAGAACAGTTTGCCGCCGATCAAGGCGCCCGCCGTCAGGCAGGCCGCCAGGGCCAACGACTCGCGCCGCGGCAGCAGGCGTCCGGGAATCCGCCAAAAGAGCCACGCCAGGCCGGCGGCCCAGCCCAGCAGGCTCAGGACGCCGTAGCTCGATAGGGAGGTTTCGCCCAGGCGCAGGAGGATCGGATGCACGGCTCAGCGGTCCCAGTAGCCCCGCATGATGTCGCGCCGCGGGGACGGCGGGGGGCGTATCAGCGCCTTGACCTGCGCCTGCAGGACGCGCTCCTGGGCCGAGGTCAGGTTGAACTGTATGCCGTAGCGGTGGAAGCGGGGCTGGGCCGGGTTGCGCGGCCCGTCCCAGACCACCCGTCCCGGCAACTCCAGCCGCGGGCCCCCGAGCGAGAATTTGAAGACATAGGCGACCCGCCGCTCCAGGACCGCCGCGATGTTTATCAAGGCCCCGCCCAGGCTTACGTTGATCAGCGTGCCGTCGCCGACCTTGGCCGAGGTGGAGAAGGAATGCACGGCCACGCTCGCCGCGCAGGGATGGCGCGCGTGCAGCCGGCGCAGGGGATCGGGCACGATTGGAGTTTACAAAAATCTCGGTCGATCCGGCGGATTGACCGAGCTAACGCCACCAGCCCAATTTCTTAATAACCAGCCACCAAGCCACAATGCTAAGGGCTACGAAACCCGCTGCTGATATCAGGCCTATACCCAAATTTTTGCTAAGCAAGATCGCGATCGTGAACACCATCGATGCTGCGGTAAAGGTGATTGCGCTCCAAATACTTTTGTGTTCATCCCTAATGGTGACGGCAGCGGCTGGCGGTGCGGGCGGGATGGCAATAGCCTCGATTTCAGATATGCCGACGCCTTTCTTTGCAAGGGCGTTAATGGCCGACTGGAGGGCATTGAGGACTCTCTCATCATAAACCCAAATACGCGCTTTGTCTTTTTCACGCTCGTGGATCAACTTGATATAGGCGTGTTTGCGGATTTGCATATTTTTGCTGCCGTCATTGAGCCCGATATTAAAGACAACGTTAAGTGCGTTTGTAAAAACTCGTACATCCTCACTATTGTGGACAATTTGCATGAGTCCGTCGATAGTGTCTATCTGCGTCCTTTGAGAGGGTGTGTATCCTTGAGCCGGAGTCGCTATCCTTCCCAACAAATCGGAGGTGGCAGCTGCAAGGCGTATATCCTCTACCCTATCTAAAAATTGAATTAATCCAGGCACTATGACATTGAGAAGCCGCTCATCAGGATGATCAAATGCCAGGGCCTCCAATTGTTGGAGCATGTCAAGCGCGGTATTCAGTGACCAAGCGCGATGCAAAGTCAGCAAATCCTTTTGCGCAAGAGCTATGAAGGGATCTTTGGATGCGTCAACTCCTTGTGCGCTAGGAGGGGCGACAACCGAGATCTCTTCGCTCTCAACAGACCTTGATCCCGCCTTAAGAGCCGCGGCGATTTCCTGCACCATGACCATGGTCTGTGCACCGGCTAAATCAGAGATATCCTTGAGACTCCGCTCTATGACAGGCCCGCCATAAAACGAGTATTTCGCCAGTTCATCACTAGTTTGCCTTATGGTGGAAAGAGTCGCGCCTTCGCCTTGGACCTGGGCGATCAATGCGTCTACCCGGGCTTTGACCATCTGCTCGACTTCAGGCCGTGCGCTCTGGACAGCAGCGGCCACATTGCCCAGGGTAACTGCCTGTGCCGGCAAGTGCTTTGCCAATGCCCCCGCGACCTGAAGGTCGGCCTGGACGCTTGGATTGAGCATCAAGAATACGCTCAGTTCCGGCAATTTTGAGAGCAAAGACATGGCTGCCGGTGTCCGTAGCAGAGATTGAACGTCGCTCAATTGGGCCGAAGTTGCGGCGTTTCCTATGACGCCTGCTTGTCCGGCAACAGTGGGCGGCACAACGGGCCTAGCAACTACGGGTTGAGCTGAAACTCTTATCCCCAGCATACAGCCAAGGACTGCGGTGAGCCATAAAATCGCAAGTTCCTTTCCATTCTTAATGGCGAACTGCGGCTTATTGACTTCGGACATGTGGCGCGAATTTCCCATGGTGATATTTTGATGCCGGCATCCCTTTCGCGCGAGTGCCTTGTGGTCCCGCTTTTGTAGCCTTTTGACCTTTGAAAATATAGGCCGATGGTCCCAAAAACCAGGGAAGGAGTTCTGTCCGATTGGGTCAGTCCGATTGGGTCTTGACAACCTCCGCGCGGGAGGATACCCTGGTGCTCATGGTCGAAAATCTGGAGTTCCTGATCCAGCAGGCGGCCGGCCAGCCCGAGCATCCCCGCGGCGGCCTCTACAAGGAACTCCTGCGCTCGCAGACCTTTCTCCTTTGCGTGGACAAGCCGCTCAAGGAGGGCGTCGAGTCCCGCGTGTCGCGCGGCTCGCGCGACTTCGCGGTCTGGGCGGACCGCGACCCGGAACTGGGCGGAGTCTGGGTCCCGGTGTTCCCGGCCCGCGACGAGGTGGGCGAGTTCGTCAAGGCGCGCGGCCTGCGGCCGCCCAAGGGCAAGGAGTTCCTCTGGATGGAGCATCGCCCCGGCGAGGTCTTCAGCCTGCTGCGCGGCGTGCGTTATTTCGCGGGCCTGCGGCTTTATCTGGACGACTCGACCCAGGTCGCCGTGCCCTGGACCCTGGTCAAGTCCCTTTCCGATGGCCGCGTGCCCGAGGATGGCCCGGAGCGCTACGAGCTGCCGGTCTCGCGCCTGGTCATCCCCGAGGGGGTGCGCGTCTCCTACGACGAGGTCGCCCTCGGCGACGGCGGCGCGCCGGGACGCCTGCTGCGCCTGCCGGCCGCGGGCAAGTTCGCGGCGGACGACCTGCGCAAGCTGGTACGGCTGAACCTGGGCCGGCACGGCGTGGTCTGGATGGCCTGTCGGCATTTCCTGCAGGTCCTGCGCTACACGGGCGGCGACGCCGGGCGCTGCGTGGAGGACATCCTGCGCTCCTTCATCGGTTTCGAGATGTTCGGGGAGGCGGAGGCCCTGTGCGAATGGCTGGCGCGCAAGGGCAACGAGGCTTTCGCCTGGGTCTGCCAGGCCGCGATCTACGGCCGCACCGGGCGTCTGTCGGAATGCGCGGCGCTATGCCGGCGGGCCGCCGCGAAATATCCCGCCGAACGTTCCTTCCGAGTCAACGGAGCCCGCGCCCTGGCGGCCCTGGGCCGGCGCGAGGAGGCCCGCCAGTTCGCCCGGCTGGGCCTCGAGGCCGTTCCCGACGACGCGGCCTTGACCGCCCTGCTCAAGGATCTGGAGGGCAAGCCCGGCGAGAGCCGCTAGTAAGGGAAGAGCTCGTCCACCGACTTCGCCTCGAAGTCTCCCAGACCGCGCAAGCCCGCCAGGTCCACGCGGTCCCGGTTGCCCAGCACGTAGATGGTCATGGGCCGGTCCGCGAAGCGCCGGGAGAACGCCTCCAGGTCGCCCAGGGTGTATTTCCGGGCGGCGGCGAAGCGCTCGGGGCGCGGATCCGCGGCCAGCCCCTGGTCCTCCCAGGCCAGGACCGAGGCGGGCACGGAGCGAAAACCGATCGGATTGGCGCGGTAGTATTCCTCTATGCCTTTCGCGGTCTGGGCGAAGCGCTGCTGCGACAGCGGGGGGGACTTGAGCAGGCCGCGCAGGAGCAGCGCGGCCTCCAGGGTCTTGTCGGCCTGGGTGCCCAGGCTGCCCCAGAGCATGTTCTCGTCGCCCCGCTGGGCGGCGCTGGCGTAGCCGCCGCCTGCCGAGTAGGCCAGGGCCCGGGCCTCGCGCACCTCTTGGAAGATGACCGAACTCATGTCCCCGCCCAGGTATTCGGCCAGGAACTGGTAATCCACCGCGTGCGCGGGATCCAGCACTTCGTCGGCGCCGAACATCCCCACCCGGGACTGGAGCATGTCGCGGTGGGTGAATAGTATCCGGTCCCGGACCGGGCGCAGGTAGCGCAGGAGCCGGCGCGGCGGCGGTTCGCGGTAGGATTTGCGCCCCTCGTCCATGAGGCGGGCCAGCTCTCCCGGCTCGCGCGCGCCTACGTAGGCTATGCGGCGCTTGTAGTCCCAGAGCCCGGCCATCAGCCGGCGCAGGTCCGGCTCCTTGAGCTCGAGCAACTCCCGGTCGGCAAGCTGCAGCAAAACGCCCGAGTCGCGGCCCCGCTGGGCCAACTCGGAGAGCGCGTGGTGTATGTAGCCGGGGTCCTTCTTGTTGTCGCGGTGGGCGCCGATGTCCACCTCGGCCATCAGGCGCAGGGTGTCCGGATCGATGTTGGGGTCGCGAAAATGCTCGAGCATCAGTTGCAGCGATGGCCAGAGGTTCTGCTCCAGGCCGGATAGGCCGACGCTGGCCTCCTGCTCCGAGCAGCCCGTGCCCAGGCTGGTGCCCAGGGCGAAGAGCTTCTTCTTGAACTCCTCGGCGGAAAGCTCGCCCGCGCCGGAGAGTTCGGCCAGCTCCAGGGCCGCGCAGAGCCGGCGTTGCTGGCGCAGGCCCAGGTTGAAGCGCCAGGTCAGGGAAAACAGGTCGTTGACCGGATTGGCCGCGGTGTAGAGCCGGCCCTCGGGCAGGGGCGTGACGGTATAGTCCCGTCCGGCCGCCAGCCAGCGCGGTTCGATGGCGGGGGCCGGCAGGCCCAGGATTTCCTTGGCGAATCGCGACTCGTGGCCGGGCTTTATGTCGAGCTTGGTGAATTCCGGCTTGGCGATGGAAGGCAGCTCCGGCTTGCCTTGCCGCCGGTAGGCCACGATCCGGTCCTCGCCCAGGTACTTGCGCGCCGCGGCCAGGACCCGTTCCTTGGTGACCCGGCGCAGGCGATCGAGGTCGGCGGCCGCGACGGGCCAGGGCTCGCGGTGCAGGAATGACTCGGTCATGAAGGCGGCGCGGCCCTCATTGGATTCCAGGCGGTATTTCTCCCCTACCTCGAAATTCGTGACCACGGCCTTGATGTCCTCGTCCGTGAATTGCCCGGCCTTTAGCTTGGCCACGGCGGCCATGAGCAAGGTCTCGGCCTCCTCCAGTTTCTGGTCCTTCTTGGGCAGGGCCCAGAGCACCCAGGCGCCCGCCTCGTTCATGAAGTCGGCGTAGGAGCCGGCGGCCTTGACCTTTTGGGCCTGGACCAGATCGAGGTTTATGATGCCCGCCACCGAGTTGTCCATGAGCATGTCGAGCACGCGCAGGGCGTCCCGGTCGGGATGGCCGTAGGGCACGGTCTGCCAGGCCACGTAGACCTTCTCCTCGGCCTCGTATTTGACCTCCACGCGCTCCACTCCCGCGGGCCGGACGATCGGGGCGGGGGCGTCGGCGGGCAGCGGCTGGGGGCGCCAGGAGCCGAAGGTGCGTTCGATGAGCTTGAGCGCCTCGGCGCGGTCGAAGTCTCCGGAGAGGGCTATGGCCATGTTGCCGGGGACGTACTCCTTGTCGTGGAAGGCGTACATCTTGGCCAGGGAAGGGTTCTTGAGGTGCTCGATGGATCCGAGCACGGTGCGGCCGTAGGGGTGGTTTTTCCACAGGGCCCGCTCGAGCCGTTCGTCGAGTATGCGGTCGGCGTTGTCCAGGGAGCGGTTCTTCTCCTCGTAGACGGTCTCGAGCTCGGTCTGGAACAGGCGGAAGACGGGTTGGGCGAAGCGGTCGCTTTCGACGCGCGCCCAGGCTTCCAGCCGGTTGGCGGGCAGGTCGCAGATGAAGACGGTCCTTTCGTTGGAGGTGAAGGCGTTGAGCCCCTGCACGCCCAGGCGCCGGTAGACCTGGTCCAGCTCGTTGGGCACCGAGTAGGTGGAGGCCTTCACGTTGTAGCGGTCGATCTCCTGGTAGATGGCCTTGCGCTCGGCGGGGTCGCGGGTCGCGAAAAGCTTCTCGTACAGGGCGGAGATGCGGTCGAGCAGGGGCTTCTCCTTGGCGAAGTCCAGCGCTCCCATCCGGGAGGAGCCCTTGAACAGCATGTGCTCCAGGTAGTGCGCCATGCCCGTGGAGTCGGCTGGGTCCTGCCGGCTGCCGGCGCGTGTCGCGATCCAGGCCGTGACGCGGGGCAGCTGGGAGTAAGGGGAGAGGTACACGGTCAGGCCGTTGGGCAGGCGGTGGACCGTCACGCCCATGGCGTCCGCGGGCAGGGGGACCGGCACCGGCTCGACGGCCTGGGGCCGGGCCGGCAGCGGCAGCAGGGCCAAAACCAGGATGGCGGCGGCGAGCGTCTTTCTCATCGGAGCTCCTTTGCTTCTACGGCGCCCGATCGCGTCCGGCGGCGTGAATCGGCCGGTTGTTGAGGCGCAGGGCCGTCCAGGTATAGTGGTTCTGCGGGTTCCAGAGCGTCCAGCTCTGCACGCCGCGGCCGGCCGCGGCCAGGATCTGCGCCCGGACCTGCTCGGCCCGGTAGCGGTAGCCCAGGGAGAAGTCCTGCAGGTACGGCCGCAGCCTCCAGGACTCCTCGCCCAGGCGGCCCACGGCGTCGCGCAGACCGCGGAAGATCATCTTGTAGGGCTCGCGGTTGGGGTTCTTTACGCCGTAGATGCCCTTGTTGTAGTGCGAGGGATACATCATGGGCGCCACGAAGTCCACCTGGCGGGCGAGTTCGGCGATGTGCTGGCCGATGCCCATGCCCGAGTCGTCGCTGGTGGTCATGCCGAAGACGCAGGCGGAGAGCTTTACTCCCATGGGGCGCAGGCGCCGGCGCGCCGCGCTCAAAAATTCCACGAGCGCGGCCTGGGCGGTGGCGCCGCTGTGGTCGGGACGCGAGTAGCGGCACAGGCGCGTGTTGCCGTCGGAGGGGAAGCGCACGTAGTCGAACTGGATCTCGTCGAACCCGGCCGCGGCGGCGCGCGAGGCGATGGCCAGGTTGTACTCCCATATTTCCTTCTTGTAGGGGTCGACCCAGGCCACGCCGTTGGCGTTGGTCCAGAGGCGGCCGTCGGGGCGCTTGACGGCGAGATCCGGCCGCTTGCGCGCGAGGTTGTTGTCCTTGAAGAGCACGATGCGTGCTATGGTGTAGATGCCGGCGTCCTTGAAGTCGCGCGCGCAGGCGGCCAGGTCGGGGATGGCGTTGACGAAGGCGCCGGTCTCGCGGGAGAGGCGCACGTCGCGCACGAACATGAGGCCGTCGTATTCCTTGAGGGCGATGGTCACGGCATTGAGGCCGGCGAGCCGGAGATGATTGATGATCTGTCGGCGGTTCTTGGCGGAGCCCGCGGCCCAGCCGGTCATGTGCACCCCGCGCAGGGGCTTGAACCACTCGGGGGGCCTGGGCGCCGCGGGCTCGGGGGCGCCATCGTCGCCTATGGCGGCGGCCACGGTCGTGGCCGCGGGCAGGGACTGGGACAAGGCGGGAGCGGAGGCGGGGGCCTGCGCGAAGAGATGTCCCGCCAGTTGGAGGAGCACGAAAAGAAATGTCATTTGAACCTAGGATACAAAATTGGCCGGCCCAGTCGTTTGACGCTTCAACTCACGCGGAGAGGCGCGGGTGGACCGGCCGACTGTACGCGCGTAGTTGACGTTCGTGCGGAGCGCCGAACGGCCACCCCAACGGCACCGGCACCCCTCGTATGGGGCGCCGGTTGCGCGGCGCTGGACGGCGCGCCGCGCTTAGGTTACGGCATGTGGGGCACTTGCTGTTCTGCCCTTCGCGGTGCGAAGCATCGCGATCCTGCCATCGGGGGACGATAGGCACATTGTCCCCAGTTGTTCATGGCTGTGGCCGTGGGTTATTTTGCCGGGGCAGCCGGATGCAGCTCTTCCTGGACCAGCTTCACGAATTCGCGCAGGAACGCGTCGAGGTTCTCGGCCGCGGTGGTGGCGGTGCGGCCCTGCTTGAAGGACTTGGCCGCGGCCACCTCGGGCAGGGGTTTTTCCACTTGGTCCGCGAATATCTCCTCGATCCGTGATTGCTCGCCCAGGAACGCGTTGTTGCGGCCGGGATGGGGATAGCCGATCATCTTGTAGAACTCGCGCTCGCTGATACCGCCGGCTCGGGCGAAGCGCACGATCTTGTCCTGGTACCAGGACTGGTCGTGCGCCTGGAGCAGGTCGTCGACCAGGTGGTTCTCCATGCGGCGCAGGATGCGTCCGAGCCTTTCGACGGTTTCCGGCGGCAGGTCCGCGAAGGTGGCGTAGCGGTTCATGCCCTCGAAACCGCGCCGGTCGAAGGTCCCGCCCTGGGGATCGAAGCCGAGCTCATAGATCGCATTCCACAGCATTTGCGTGGCCTGCAGGATGTCGTTGGCGGGCCCCGGCGTTACGTCCAGGACCGAAAGCGCGCCGCGCGGATCCCGGCTGAGGAATATCCTTTCCAAGGCGCGCGAGCCCAGGGTGGAATAAAGGTAGGCGAGCATGGAGCGGGCGGTCTGGCTTTGTTCCTGATATTTGACGTAGCCGCCCACGCCCGCCTTGGGCGGCACGGCCGTGGCGTATTCGAAGCGCAGGCCCAGGCGCACCGCGGTGTAGGCATGGCCGAACTCGTGGGCCGCGGTCTTGATCCTCCTCGCCGGCATGCGGCCGGAGGCGGCCAGGGGCGGGAAGGTCAGCGCGATCTCCTTGCGATAGACGACCAGCGGTTTGGCCGCGGAGTCCGACTCGGGCTTGAGCACGGCCACGACCTCGGACTTACCCGGCTTGAAATCCAGGACCAGGACGGCGGGCCGCGTGGCCAGGGGCGAGGACTTGGGTATGCGGGCCAGGGCGGCTTCCAGGTGCGCGGTGATGCGGTTCTGCGTGGCCAGCACGGTGTGCCGGGCGCCTTCGGAGGGGATTACCGTTTCGTTGAAAAGATAGCGCTGGTAGGCGGGCGTGAGTTCTATCGCGAGGCGGCTTAGGTTCTTGCCGGTCCCGGGGTCCGTCAACCTGGACTTGACGACCTTGCCGGCCTGGATGGCGATGAGCCGCTTGTAGTCGGACTCGTTGAGCGGGTTCATGATGTAGAAACGGGACATCAGGCGGCTGACCGTCTCGGGCAAAAACATCGAGCCCAGAAGCTTTTTTAGCGCCGCCGGGGTCATGGCCAGTTTCCGGGCGGCCTGCAGCGTGTCGCCGATGGTGGTCAGGCGCGGATCGGCCTCGAAGCCGAAGCGGTCGCCGGCGAAATTCATGGTGACGACGCTGAAGGCGTCGCGTATGTCGATGATATAGTCCGATCCATAGTCGCTCTTGGCGGGGATCGAGACCACTCCGTCCTGGAGCAGGTCCTTCATGATCGCCATTATGGGCCGGTTGACCAGTCGTCCCATGGCATCGATCTCGAACACCTTGTCCAGTTCCTCGAAAAGGATGATGTATTTGTCGTTCGGGCCGTTCTTGGCCTTTTCCACGGCGTCGCTCAAGGAGCGGCCGAAATTGGCCAGGGCCTGCGGAGAATCGGATGTGAATCCTTGCATGTTGATGCGCACGATGGGCAGGCCGAGATTGGCGGCCGTGAGGTTGGCCAGCTCTGATTTGCCGATGCCGGGGAAACCCGCGAAGACGAGGAACGGGGGCTGGTTGACCACGGGGCCCTTGCGGTTGAGGTAGGCGTTGAACTCCTTTTCCACGAGCCGGGCGTGGACATCCTGGCCGACAAGGCTGACGTTGATCTTGTCCGCGAGTCCGGCGGTAAGCTTTTGGGTCTTGGGGAAGCGGGCCGCTAGAATCTGCTTCTGGGTCGGCCCTTTCTCCTTTGCGGCGAGTTCGGGCGCGGGCGGCGGATCCGCGGCCAGCCCCTCGGGCTGGGAGAATACGCGCGCGCCGGGATCGTAGGCCGCCTTCAATACAAAGGCGGGACCGTCCTCGAGCTGGCCGCGGCGCAGCACGCGCGAGGTCACGGTAATCTTGGCCTGCCCGGTCTCCTTATTGAAGTCCAGCAGGAGCTTGCGCGGCCGATCCAGCGACCGGTCGCCCTTGAGCGTGGCCTTGGTCCCGAAATAAATCAGTTCTTCCACGAGCGCGTCGGCCTTGGCGATGGTTTCGCGGGCGCCCGAGGGGGGGAAGATGGTGTTTCGGCGCAGGAACTCCTCGAACGCCTCGGTGTGGGAAACTTCCAGGCGTTTCTTGGCGTTGGCTCCGCCCACGGCCCGCGCGACGGCGGCGTCGGCCGTGAGCTTCACGATGACGGCGTAGTCATCGGCGGAGAGCGGCTTCATGATGACGGTGTTGGGCGCCAGGCGGCTTACCGTGTTGGCGCGGAAAAGGTGGGAGAGCAGCTTGTAGCGCGCCGAGGGGTCCTCCTGTATCCAGGCGTCGAAGGCCGCGAAGTCCTCGATGGTGAAGTCGTAGTACTTTTTCGGGGTCTTCAGCGCGCTGGCGGAAAACGTCTCGATCTCCGCTGGGCTGAAGTTCATGGTGGTCATGACCATGGCGTTGGACAGGTCCAGGGTGCCGTAGCGGGTCCGGATGATGCCGTCGGTGAGTATCTGGTTCAGGGCTCCGATGAACGGAGTCGTTTCTTCCCGGCCCTCCAGGATCTCGGGCAGCTTGTCGAGCTCGTCGATGAGGAGGATGAAGGGCTTCCCGCGGTTTTTTTTCTCTAGCGTCTCGAGGTCGCTGACGTATTCGCCGGCCGTGGGGGAGCCGTTCACGTACTTCTGCACGTCGATGCGCTCGACCGTGAACCCCAGCTCGGCGACCGCGTCCAGGATGGCGGTCTTGCCGATGCCGGGCAGGCCGATGAGGTGAGCGGCCACGGGGTCCTTCTTGCGCGTGCCGAAGCCCTCGAAGTACTGCACCAGACGGTCCTGCACGATCTTGGTGGCGCGGCCCTGGCCCATGATCTTGCGGTCGACCATGGACTTGAGGGTGCGCGCCTTCTTGATCAGGGCTTGGCGCTCGGCCTCCCCGAAGCGCGCCCGCGCGATATCGGCCCTGCGATAACCCTCCGCGGGGCCGGACTTGGGCCGCGGCGCCGGCTTGGGGGCCTCGACCGCGGCGGCGTCCCGCTTGTTCTTGCCGGCGGCGGCTCCGTCGAAATATTCCCTTCCGACCTTGACGCCGTTGGGGAGCCGCACGGAACGAATCCGGGGGTCTCGGGCCATGTTCGCGAGAATGGCGCGCGCCAAGTCGGCTTCTTTTCCGGTCTCCGGTAAGCCGAATCCCTCGGGCGCCGGAATAGCCGCGGCGACGGGGGCGTTTTCGACCGCGAGCCCGGGGGCCGGGGCGAGGAGCGGCGTGGCGAGCGGGGCGTTGAAATTCGCGCGAAGTCCGGGGACTTCCAGGCCGGCGGCGCCCAGATTCGTCGCGGCGGCTCCAATGGGAAGGGCCGGGAGGCCCGGCAGCGAGGCGGCTTTTGCGGCGGCGGCGCGCGCTACGACGGCGGACAGGGCGGGCAGAGGCAGGGATGAAAGCGCCAAGGAAAGGGAGAGAATTGTCGCCGCAGTTCGCGTTGTTCGTAGCATGGGAGGGATTTTAGCCCAGCGCGAATCGCACTATCGTGAGACCTTTGGGTAAAACGGCAGAGGCAGCCGGCCCAGGCGATTTTGGGTCTAAGGACTTAGAAAATGCGGGGGATTATCCCCTTCGCTAAAGGTCGTTAAAAGCGCCCGCAAGGCGGCGCTGGGAATAGGGTCCAATACTTGCGGGGTCTTATATCCCCCGGTCTTGCCACATCGGGAGCATCGCCATATGGCCAAAAAGATAGTCCTTACGATTTTATTTTAATAAATCATGCAGATATAAGCTTTTCCGAGATACAGCTCGGATAATTTGTTGAAATAAAATTATGTTTATGGTACAAATCATTTTATGGATAGAATTGTTCCAAAATCCATCAAGAAACACTGGAATGACCCAAAAGGTCTGATTCAAGTGCTAACTGGCCCGCGCCAGGTCGGAAAGACGACAGCCGCTTTGCATCTCATGGACCCGGCGCATACGGTTTACGCCGATGCGGACCTGCCCATGCCCCCCACGCCAGAGTTTATCGTACAACACTGGCGCCAGGCCCGAATGCTGCCGACAAATGAACGGACCCTGATTCTCGACGAGGTCCAAAAAATTCCTCGCTGGTCAGAGGTCGTTAAACAAATGTGGGAAGAAGATCGGCGCAGCGGGACGGTCTTGCGCGTCTGCTTGCTGGGCAGTTCCGCGCTCCTGCTGGAAAGCGGCCTAGCGGAGAGCCTGACCGGCCGTTTCGAGGTTAACTATTTCCCGCATTGGATATACGCGGAGTGCCGCGGCTGTTTCGGCGCGACACTGGAGGAGTACGCGGATATCGGAGGGTATCCGAAAGCTTACGATCTGCGAGACGACAAGGAGCGTCGCGAGAGCTACATTCGAGCCGGCATTCTTGAACCGACGTTGGGACGCGACATCCTGGCGCTTCGGTCGGTGGACAAGCCGGCTCTTCTGCGCCAGCTTTTCTGGTACATATCGCGGCTGCCCGCCCGGATCGTCAGCTACGAGAAAATCCTGGGGCATCTACAGGGAAAGGGCAACTCGGCGACGCTTGTCCATTACGCCGAACTTCTTGCGACGGCGTTTCTCCTGGTGCCCTTGAACAAATTCACGCGCCGGTCCCATCGCACCAAACGTTCGGTGCCGAAATGGATCATCCCCAACCCGGCTTTGGTAGACCAATCCGCCCGGAGTTCTGGGCTTCAGGGATTCGCGTTGGAGAATCTTGTTGGAGCGCATTTCTTGAATCTGTTGTTTGGGCGCAAGGAATACGAGCTTCAGTTTTGGCGGGAGGAACCTTTCGAGGTCGATTTCGTCGTGACTCGCAACAACGAACCTCTTGCCGCTTTCGAGGTGAAAAGCGGCCGAGACAAGAGGGTCCCGGCTCCGGGCGTGCTGGAACAGCATGGGATCGCATGTCCGGTACGAGTTGTGTCTGGCGAAAACGCGGCGCGGTTACTGGAAACGGTCGCGATCGAGGATGCCTTGGCTCTTTAAGTCAGACGCACCAGCGAGGGATCGTAATCCGCGGGCGCCGTAAATCCCAGCAGGTTGCAGATCGTGGCCGCGACGTTGCTCAGGCCGGGAGTCCGGACCTCGGATAATTCCCAGGCGTTGGCCCCGGAGTAATCCTTTATGATGAACGGCACGGGATTCAAGGTGTGCGCCACGTGGGGCGAGCGCTTGCCGTTCTTCTCGGTCCACATGCAGTCCGCGTTGCCGTGGTCCGCGGTCACCATGAGCACGCCCTTGGCCTTCTCCACGCCCGCCGCGATGCGCCCCAGGCCCAGGTCCACGGCCTCCACGGCCACGCGCACGGCCGCGGGCACGCCGGTGTGGCCCACCATGTCCGCGTTGGCGAAATTCAGGCGGATGAACTTCCAGCGGCCGGAGGCGACGGCCGCCAGCGTCTCGTCCGCGATTTCGGCCGCCTTCATCCAGGGCCGCTGGTCGAAGGTCACCTTGTCCGAGGGAATCTCCACGTATTTCTCCAGCTTTTCGTCGATGTAGCCCGAGTTGTTGCCGTTCCAGAAGTAGGTCACGTGCCCGAATTTCTGCGTCTCGGAGACCGCGAAGGAGCTTACCCCCGCGCCGCAGAGGTACGTCCCCAGGACCCGTTCGATGGCGGGGGGCTCGACCAGAAAATTCCTCGGGATGCGGGCCTCCCCGTCGTACTCCATGATGCCCGCGTAGAAGACCTCGGGCCGGCGCTTGCGGTCGAATTCCTTGAAGCCGGGCTCGTCGAAGGCGCGCGATATCTCGATGGCCCGGTCGCCCCGGAAGTTGAAGAAAACCACGGCGTCGCCGTCCTGGATCGCGCCCACCGGCCGGCCGCCCTCGGCCACGACGAAACTGTCCATGTATTGGTCCGTCATCTTCGGGTCTTCGGCGTAATAGGCCTTGATCGCCGCGCCGGCCGAGGCGAACTGCCGCCCCTCGCCCAGCACGTGGGCCTTCCAGCCGCGCTCGACCACGGACCAGTCGGCGTTGTAGCGGTCCATGGTGGTGACCATGCGTCCTCCGCCGGAGGCTATGCGGTAGTCCCGGCCCTGGCGGCTGAGCTCGCGGAGCCTGGCCTCGAGCGGTTCTACGTAATCGAGCGCGCTCTTGGCGCCCACGTCGCGGCCGTCGAGCAGCGGATGCACGCGCAGGCGCTTTATCCCCTCGCGGGCGCAGCGGTCGATCATGGCGTAGAGATGGTTGACGTGCGAGTGCACGTTTCCGTCGGAAAGCAGGCCGATGAAGTGCACCGTAGCGCCGGCGCTGCCGCGCCGGCGCAACTCGTCCCAGGCCTGGCTCTCGAAAATCTTGCCGGAGGAAACCGCGGCGTTGACCAGGGCCGCGCCCTGCAGCACGACCCGCCCACCGCCCAGGGCGTTGTGGCCCACCTCGGAGTTGCCCATGTCCTCGTCCGAGGGCAGGCCCACGGCCCGGCCGTGGGCCTTGAGGCGGGTGAAGAGCTTCTCCTGGAAGAGCGCGTCCAGGGCCGGCTTGCAGGCCAGGAATACCCCGTCGGAATCGTCGCGCTTGCCCAGGCCCACGCCGTCCATGATCACCGTGACCAGGGGCCCCGGATAAGGCTTGAAGCCCGAAAGCGGTTTGAGCGACAGAGCCATGCTTATCTCCTCAAGCGAGGCGTTCCACTAGTTCATCGAGCTTCAGCAGGTACTCCTGGCCGGTAGCCAATTCCTTGGCCTTGATCTTTTCCTGCGCCGCTTCCTCGGGTCCCAGGACCAGGGCGAAGCGCGCCTTGCGGCTGTCCGCGTATTTGAATTGGGTCTTGAGCTTGGCCGCGCCCGGATAGACGTCCACGCTCAGGCCCCGGCCGCGCAGCTGCGCGGCCAGACGCAGGCACGCCGGGCGTAAATCCTCGGAGAATACGGTCATGCAGGCGTCCGGCCCCGGCACCTTCACATTGCCTTCCATAAGCAGCATCAGGCGCTCGAAGCCGATGGAGATGCCGCAGGCCGGAGTCCTGGGGCCGCCGAACTTCTCGGTCAGGCCGTCGTAGCGCCCGCCGCCGCCCAGCGAGCCCGCGGACGTCGCTAGGCGCAGCTCGTATATCGTTCCGGTGTAGTAGTCCAGGCCGCGGGCCAGGGCGGGGGATACGGCAAAGGAGCCGTAGTCCGGAAAGAGCTTGGCGAGGCCGTCGCGTATCGCGAGCAGGTTCGCCATGTGCCCCGGCGCGGCGGCCGAGAGCAAGGCGGGGTCGGCGGTCCCGCTTTGGACGAAGGTCCGCAGTTCCTCGGAGGCGGCGCCGCCCAGCAGTCCTCCCAGTTCCCGGAGCACCGCGTCGGGGCCTGTCTTGTCGAGCTTGTCCAAGGCGATGCAAAAGTCCCCGCGCTTGTCCGGCGGCACGCGCCAGCGGTCGCAAAGGGCGAAGAGCAGGCGGCGGTCGTTGAGCAGCACGGCGGGGGCCGGCAGCGCCAGGTCCTTGAAGACCGAAAGCACGGCCGAGATCACCTCGATCTCGCAACATGAGCTCTCGGAGCCCAGGATGTCCGCGTCGCACTGATAGAATTCGCGGTAGCGGCCCTTCTGGGCGCGCTCGGCGCGCCAGACCGGGCCGATGGCGAAGGCCTTGAAGGGCGAGGGCAGGACGCCGCGGTGCCTGGAGTAATAGCGGGCCAGGGGCAAGGTCAGATCGAAGCGCAGCCCCAGGTCGGCCAATTCGGAGGAGCCTTGGGCCGAGGCCAGCTTGTCTCCGCGCTTGAGTATCTTGAAGATGAGCTTCTCGTTTTCGCCGCCGCCCTTGCCGGTCAGCACCGCCAAGTCCTCGACGGCCGACGTGGATATCTGGGAGAAGCCGTAGGAGCGGTAGACCCGCGAGATCGCGTCGATGACGCGGGCCCGCGCCAGGCAGGCCTCCGGCAGGAAATCGCGGAATCCCGACGGTGGAGCGGTGGGAATCTCGCTCATGGGGCATTATTGTAGTATATCTGGGGAATGCTGAAGGTCTGCTACGGGCCCTTTCATCCGGATTTGGAGGAAGCCTTCGCGGCCCGTCTGGCGCAGCTCGCGGCGCGGCGCGCCCGCGTTCTGGTGGTGGCTCCTTCCCGGCTCCTGGCCGACCGGCTGCAGCGCCTGGCCGCGGTGGAAAAGGGGCTGGCCGTGGCCGACGTTCATTTCCACACTTTCTCCAGCCTGGCCCTGGAGGCGACCGCGGCGGCCTGGGGCGGCGCGCGCCTGCTCTCCGATCCGGTCTTCCACGACCGGGT
>JAQUMZ010000011.1:0-4870 GCA_028717865.1 Elusimicrobiota bacterium
CCCGTGCGGCCCTCGGAGCCCGCGGGTCCCATCTTGCCCGGAGCCGGCAGCTGGCCCAGGGGGTCCCAGTCGGCGATGACCTGCATCTTCTCCGCGGCCGCGGGGTTAACGTTGAAGGAGACCTCGCCGTAGATGGAGGATTTGTCCTTCTGCTCCACGTGGAAGGTGCGCTGCTGGCCGTCCTTGGCCGAGCGCGGCAGCACGGAAACGGTCTTGACGCCGTTCTCCTTCCCGGGCCCCACGGTGAAGCTCTGCTCGCGCGGCAGACCGTAGTCGACGTCGGCGATGTCGTCGAAGGGATCCATGACCTCGGGCCCGTCCGCCGGCCGGTCGATGTAGAAAACCACGGTCTTGTCGTAACCGCGCGCCGTGGCCCCCGTGCCGTTGACGTCGTCCTTGGCCTCGACGGTCACGTTGTAGGCGGTGCCGGCCGCCATGGGGTCGGCGCTGACGGTCACCTTGAAGCTCTTGGCATCGGCCGCGATGGAGAACTTGGGGCCCGCGGTAACGGCGGTCTGCGTGCTGCCCGCGTTGTCGACGACGCGCGACCAGGCCACGTACTGGTCGCCGTTGACCCAGCACGCCGCGGCCGGGCACTTGAGCCCGTCGTACTGCCAGCCGCCCAGGGAGTCGGTGAAGGCGGCGTCCACCCAGGTCGAGACGGTTCCCCAACCGGTGCCGTCCCAATAGAAGCCGGAGCTGTCCACGCCGCCGAGCGGGATCGGACCGGCCGCGGTCATATAGGGCTCCGTATCGCGGAAGATCATGACCTGCGGCTTGCCCTGCATCCACGAGAGGTCGGACGGATAGACCCCGGAGCCGGTCGTGCAGACGCCCAGGACGCAGCCGGGATCGCTGGCGCCTCCGCCCACGGACTGGTAGTTCGGGTAGGTCACTCCGTTGGCCAGGTTGGTGATGCCCGCGGTCGGCTCGCTGGTATCATAAAGGAAGCGCGCCGTACCCGCGCCGGCCTGGACGTTGCCGATCGCATCCGTGGCCGAGGATTTGACCACGTAATGGCAGCCGTTGACCCATTTCGTGGGCAGGTTGATGTTGGAGTAGGTCCAGGAGGACTGGTAGAGCTTGGTGGGCAGGATGGACAGCCAGATCGGCGCGTCGCTGGTGAAGTCGTTCCCGTCGAAATACTTGTTGCTGGGGCAGCCCGCGCCAACCTCCCCGAATATGGTCAAAGCCGCCGAGGCCACCGGGCTGACCAGGTCCACCGAGGTCCCCGCCAGGTCGGGCAGGCTGCGGTAGGCGCGGTCGGGGCCGGGCAGGGCGGGCCCGGATTGCGGCGGCACGTTGTCGAAGACGAAGGTGCGCGTGGTCACCGCGGACTCGACGTTGCCGGCCTCGTCCTGGGCCTGGCTGACGATATAGAAGGTCTTGCCGTTGCCGTACTGCGGCGCGACATCGCCGTCGTGCGCGGCCTGGTTCCAGGCGAAGGTCAGGGAATTCGGGTCCGTGAAATCAGCGTTGGCGTAGGTCCAGGGATTGTACGTGGCCTTGGGCCCGCCCGAGCCGGCCAGGGAGATAAAATCAGGAGGCGGCTCCGCGGGCTGCCAGCGCGGCGACTGGCCCGGGCTCCAATAATAGCTCGTGCCGGCGCTCAGGTACCAGATCCTGACGCCTACCTCCTTGATGGGAGAGGTGTCGTCGCGGGATCGGCCCGCGATCACGGTCATCGAAGAGAAGGTCGTGCCGTTGGTCCAGGGGTAGGTGGTCAGGGAGACGGGCCGCGTGGGGTCGTAGCTGAACGTCGATGACGCCAGAGTCCAGTTGCCCGCCTGGTCTTCCACGCGCGCCTCCACGCGCAGCTCGTTGTCGCGCTCGAGCCAGTTCACGGCCGAGGCGTAGGACCAGGAGAAGGGCACGCCGCCGGAAGGGGCGCTGCTCGAGCTGTCGGCCACCAGCCAGAGGTCGGGGAAGCCCGGGTAGGCGCTGTTGCGCCAGTCGCCCGCGTACCAGTAGCGGTTGTAGGCTATGTCGTAGACGCGCACTTGGGGGAACTTGACGTTGAAGTCTCCCGGGACGTTGTCCTGCGCCGTGCCGACGATCGCGGACAGGGCGTGCTGGCGCGAGCCGTTGGCCGGCGTCTGTATGGACAGCGTGGGCGAGGAGATGTCGAAGTAGAAGGAGGCGCCGGGGAACAGCGCGCCCGCGGGCTGGGTGTTGCCCGCCACGTCGTAGGCCCGCGCGCTCAAGGTGTAGAACCGGCCATCCTTGAGCCCGCCCGCATCGTCGTCGATGGGCGGCGGCAGCTGGGTGCTCTTGGTCCAGGGCGAACCGGACGCGGCGCCCAGCCAGATCTCCCCGGGCACCCAGCCGGTCCCGCTCCAATACGAGTCGTCGTCGCGCTGTATGCGCATCTGGCTGCCGCCCAAGGGCGAGGGGTTGCTGTTGGGATCGTCCGCCGTGCCCGTGACCGAGGGCAGGGCCTTGAGGAAGCTGCCCCCGACGGGAATCGTGACCCGCGCCCGGGGCGGGGTCTGGTCGAAGCGGACGCTGACCTGAGTCGAGGGCGCCGAGGGATTGCCCGAGACGTCCACGGAGATGGCCACGAGGTTGTAGGACTTGTTGTCCTGCAGGAAGCTGCCCCCGCCCAGCACGGGCAGGTCCGCCAGGTTCAGGGTCCACGTGTAATCTGGCGCGGAGCCGGAGAGGGTCGCCCCCACCCACTTAGGCACGCCGGCCGAGCTGCAGGTCGTGGTCTGAAGGTCGTAGTACATCTGGGTGTCGGCCTCCTGGAAGGAGACCGACGCCGCCCGGATGCCGAAGGCGTCGGCGGCGGTGCCGCGCACGATGAAGAGATTCTTGAAGTTGCCGCGCGGGTCGCCCAGGCCGATGGGATAGGTTATGCCCGCGCCGGGCGCGTTCGCGTCGATGGTGAAGGTGACCGAGGAGACCTCGGTCTGAAGGTTGCCGCCCGGCTCGGCGGCGTCGCGCGCGCGCACCCGCACCCGGTACTTGAATTGGTCCGTCCAGCCCGCCGCGGGCTTGTTGAAGCTCCAGACCCCGCCCGCGAAATTGCCCCCGGGCATGGCGCTGACGGGGTTGAATTCCTCGGTGGTCTTGGTGAAGCTGCCGGTGCCCAGGCTCCAGTAGGACTGGTTCGGGGAGATTTCCTGGAGGCTGACCTCTATCTGCCCGGCGTTGGAAACCCCCGATACGCCGTCCCAGGCGGTGCCCAGGATCGCGGCCAGGTCGGGGACGACGGCTCCGGGCACGGGCGAGGTGACCGTGGATTGGGCGGGGACCTTGTCCGCGATGAAGGTCACGGAGTCTCGGTCCAAGGTGAAGGCCTCGTCGGTCCCGTTCGACGAGGGCCCTTGGTTGGCGGGCGCCGCCATATCCTTGCCCCGGAACTGCGCCAGGTAATGGTTGCCGGTCACCAGTTCGTTGTCCAGCTCCGCGTGCGAGTAGGACCAGGCCGCCGGCGAGCCGGAGTTGGCCTGGAACCAGGCCAGACCGTCGTTGGGCTGGTTGAAGGCGCCTTGCACGTCGTTCCACCATTTGGAGGACTCGACCTCGAGGATTCGCAGCTGTACGCCGTCGGAAGCCAGGGCGGCCAGGCCCGCGGAGGAGACGGCCGGGTTGTCGAAGGCCGCGCCGGTGACGGGGCTGACGGAGCGGTGATAAGCCGCGGGCGCCGTCCCGTTCAAGTTGGATATCGTACCGGTGGGCTTGGAATGATCGAAGATCACCTCGACCTGCGGCACGGCGGCGTAGTCCTCCACGTTGCCGGCGAAATCCGTGGTCTTGGAGCGCAGGAAGTAGTGCAGGCCCGAGGTCAAACCGGGAACGCCGTGGGTCCATGTACCCGAGGCGTAGCCCACGAAGGCCGCGGGCAGGAATTGCTCGCTGAGCGAAGTGAAGCCCGCGCCGTCGTGGTAGCGTATGACCGCCCCGACTTTCTCCCCGATGGAGAGGCCGACCGACTCGATCGGAGACAGCATGCCGAAGGAGCCGGCCGTCCCGGAAATATCGGAGAGCGCCGAGAGGGCCGCGCTCCCGTCGGGCGCGGTCACGCGCGATTCCGGCCTTTGGTCCGCGTATATGAACACGTTGGAACTCGTCCCCGCCGCGTAGACGTTCTGGACCTTGCCCGCGTTGTCCGTCGCCCGCGCCAGCACCAAATAGTGGTTCCCATTGCTGAAGGGATTGGGGTTGGCGGTGAAGGTCCAGGCCGCCGGCGTGCCGAAGGCCGGGAAGTAGTACGGGCAGGGCTCCCCGAAGCCCGTCCCCGGCTTGTAGCAGCTGCCGCCCGTGCCCAGCAGCTGGATCCGGATCGCTACCGTGGACACGTTGGACGCCAGCAGCGGACCGACCCCGTCCGGATCCGGGTCGCTCGAACCGCCCGAGATCGTGAAATTGGCCTTCTTGTAGACCCCGTTGACCGGATCGCTGATCGACGCCGTGGGGCGCGCGTTGTCGTAGAGCGCGTCATAGTCGCGCGCCGCGCCTTCGTCGCCGCCCGCATTGGGCGGGATGGCCTTATCGTTGGCCCGCAGGCGCACCCGGTAATTCTTTCCGTTCTCGAACGCGATCGACCCGGTCGTGCGCCGCCAGGTGTCGTTGGCCGAGCCCAGGGTGTAGCCCGACGTGCTAATCCAGGTCTCCGCGCCGCCCGTGAAGGTCCCTCCCAATCCGGTCAGCCAGCCCCCCGCCCCGGCCGCGCTGGAGATGGCCAGTTCGACCGTGCCCACGCCCGAAGTCGAGTCGGTCGAGGTCCCCACCAGCTCCGGCGTCTCGTCGTTGAGATACGCCGCGGCCGGCGTGGTCAAGGCCGCCGTGGCCACCCCGATGTCGTAGGTGAAGCCCGCCGACGAGACGTTTACCTGCATGTTCCCGGCCTGATCCGTGGCCGAGG
>JAQUMZ010000011.1:4970-17830 GCA_028717865.1 Elusimicrobiota bacterium
CCGCCGTGAAATTGTTGCCCGCCTCGCTGTAGCAGTTGTTCGGGCCCGCCGCGCTTGCGTCGCGCAGGCTCAACGAGATCGTCGACACCTCCACGTTGTCCGACGACGCCCCCGAGAAGCTTGCCAGCGTGCTGTAGTAGCGGGCGTCCAACGGCGAGACGATCGTGGCCGTGGCCCAAGAAGCGTCGTACCAGAACGTCGAGCCCCGCACGTGGTAGACCGATTCCGTGTTGCCTCCCGGAACCGCGTCGTCCGTGCCCCAGCTCGTGATGTAGAAGGACGTCCCGCTCTTGAGGTTTACGCCGGACGGTATATTGCCCGACTTGAGCGTCCACGACGTCGCCCACACATCCACCTCGGTCGGCGTCGCCATCGTCTGCGGGCACGCCTGCCAGCTCGCGCCGTCCCAGCACTGGTTCGTGTCCAGCCGCTGCATCCGGACCTTCACGTCGACCACGGTCCCGGAGCTCAGGCCTATGCCCCCCTCCAGCGGGTAGTCGATCAGCGTCCCGGCGATCTTGGGCAAAGTGTTCACGTAGTCCTGCGGCGCCGGCTCCTCCACCCCCGTCTGCGGCGGCGTATCGTCGAACACGAACGGCGCGCCCACCCCGTAGGTCGAATACGGCACCGAGTAGTTGCCCGCGTCGTCGAGCGACCGCGCCATGACGTAATACTTTTCGCCGCTCACCCACGGAACGGCGCTCGACAGCCGCCAATCCGTCCAGTTCGCCAGATACGTCGCCTTTATCCACGCCAGCTCGGCGTCGGTCTCCTCGAAGATCAGGTTCGACGGCCGCAGATACCTCTGCTGCCCCGTCTCGCGCCGCGCGCGCAGCTCCACCTTCTTGAGCACCCCGGGCGCCGCGTCCGACGCCGTCCCGGTCAGCAGCGCCAGCTGGCGGTAGCGCGCCGAGCCAGGCGTCGTCCAGCCCACCTGCGGCTTGCCCTCGTCGTAGACGAACACGTTCGAGCTCGTCCCAGCCGCGAACACGTCCTGCACCTTGCCCGCGTTATCCGTCGCGCGCGCCAGCACCATGTAGTGCGCCCCGTCCGTGAACGGGTTGGCGCCCACCGTGAACGTCCACGCCGCCGGCGTGCCGAAGGCCGGGAAGAAGTACGGGCAGGGCTCCCCGAAGCCCGTCCCCGGCTTGTAGCAGCTGCCGCCCGTACCCAGTTTCTCGAGCTGGATCGTTACCGTCGACACGTTGGACGCCAGCAGCGGACCGCCCCCGTCCGGATCCGGGTCGCTCGAACCGCCCGAGATCGTGAAATTGGCCTTCTTGTAGACCCCGTTGACCGGATCGCTGATCGACGCCGTGGGGCGCGCGTTGTCGTAAAGCACGCTGTAGTCGCGGTACGTGCCGTTGAACCCGCCCGAGTTGGGCGGCAGGGCCTTGTCGTTGGCCCGCAGGCGCACCAGGTAGGTCTTGCCGTTCTGGAAGGATATCCCCGTCACGCCCCGCCGCCACGTGTCGTTCGCCGAACCGAGCGTGTAGCCGCCTACCGTGGACGTCCCGATCCAGGCCTCGGCCCCGCCCGTGAACGTCCCGAACAGCCCGGTCAGCCACGTCCCCGGCAGGCCGCCGTTGTCCGAGAACGCCAGCTCCACCGTCCCGATCCCCGAGGTTGAGTCGGTCGAGGTCCCCACCAGCTCAGGCGTCTCGTCGTTGAGATACGCCGCGGCCGGCGTGGTCAAGGCCGCCGTGGCCACCCCGATGTCGTAGGTGAAGCCCGCCGACGAGACGTTTACCTGCATGTTCCCGGCCTGATCCGTGGCCGAGGCCAGCAGCACGTAGAAGTGGTCCCGCGCCCAGGGCTGGACCGCGAAGCCGTAGCTCCAGCTGCCCACCGTACCCATCCCAGGGAACCACCCGGGGCACGCCGCCGTGAAATTGTTGCCCGCCTCGCTGTAGCAGTTGTTCGGGCCCGCCGCGCTTGCGTCGCGCAGGCTCAACGAGATCGTCGACACCTCCACGTTGTCCGACGACGCCCCCGAGAAGCTTGCCAGGCTGCTGAAGAAGGCTCCGTGCTTGGGCGCGGATATCCCGGCGTAGCCAGCGGTGTCGTCGAAGGTGAAGGTGGAGCCCCGGGGATGGAAGGGGTTCTCCGTGTTGCCGCCGTCGGCCGCGTTATCCGTGCCGCTGCAAGCCAGATAATAGGAGACGCCCGAGGTGAGATTGGCGCCGGAGGGCAGGTTGCCGGCCTTGATGGTCCAGGAGGTCTGCCAGAGCTGCATGCCCGCGGCCTCGGTCTGTATGTAGCCCGGGCAGGCGACCCAGCCCGAGCCGTCCCAGCACTGGTGCAGGTCCAGGCGCTCGAAACGCAGGCGCTGGACGATCACGGTCCCGGAGCTGTAGCCGTTGCCCGTGTCCAGCGGATAATCGGTCAGCGTACCCTCGATCGCGGAGAGGGCCTTGACGGTCGAGCCGTGGCCGGGGGCGGTCACCCCGGACTGCGGGGGATCGGTGTCGTAGACGAAAGCCCCGGCCGCGGGATAAGTCGTGTACGGGATCGAGTAGCTGCCCGCCTTGTCCTGGGAGCGGACCATGACGATGTACTTCACGCCGCTGATCCAGGGGATGCCGCTGGAGAGCTTCCAGTTCGTCCAGTCCGGGCCGTCGTAATTGGCCTTGATCCAAGAGGTCTCGACGTCCTCCACGCCCGGATCGAGATCGAAAAGGAGGGGATCGCCGGGGCGCAGATAATATTCCGACCCGGTCTTCTTCTGGACGCGCACCTCCACCTTCTTAAGCTGGCCGGGCGCGGTATCGGCCGCCGCGCCGATGATGTCGGTCAAATTCTTCTCGCGCGGCAAGTTGGGATTGCCCAGGCTCACCGTGGGCTTGAGCGTGTCGTAGGTGAAGCCCAGGGCCGGCGAGGGCACGGGCACCGAGATGTTGCCGTTCACCCCGCCCTTGGCCTTGTCCATGCCCTGGACGTCGACTTGGTAGGACCAGCCCTCGCCCCAGGCCCGGTCGGGCCTGTTGACGGATAAGCTCCAGGTCCCGGCCGCGTAGGCCGCGGTGCTGGTCTTGGGGCACGCCGCCCAGTTGCCCGCGGTCTGGTCCCAGCAGCTGCCGTCGGAAACGCGCACCAGGCGCACGTTGACGCCGTTGGGGTCCTTCATGCCGGCCGCCACGAGATTGACGCTGGGATCGCTGATCGTGCCCGAAAGCGTGGGCGTGGAGTTGATGAAGCCCCCGTCCGAGGGGAAGCCCACCCCGGCCGCGGGCGAGGTCATGTCGACGTAGAATTGCGTGGCCAGGGCGCCCGAGGGCCAGGGCGCGTTCTCCACCTGGCCGGCCGAGTTGATTCCCGCCGTGCGCAGGGTGAACGTGGTATTGTTCAGGGCCGGCCAGTTCGGCAATTGCTCGCCCGCGGGAGGATAGAGCCAGGCCCCGTCCTCCGGATAGATCACGCGCGTGGCGGTGGACTGGGCGCAGTCCACCCAGGCGAACGGAGCCAGGCCGCCCCCGCACTGGCCAGTGTCGTGGCGCTTGAGCTGCAGGTTCATCTTGATCGACTCGGGCGTGTTGGCGGGCCCCTGCATGGCGATGAGCTGGTTGTAGGCGGCCAGGGACTCAGGAATGTCCACCCCGGTCACGGAGGGCGGCGGCTGGTAGATCACTTCCCGGTAGTTGGAGGCGCTCTCGTCCGGGGGCGCGGGCTCAAAGTTGCCCGCCCGGTCGGTGACGCTGGAGACGATGTTGTAGTTCGAGTCGATCTTGACGTTGGGGATGACGTCCAGAGGCGGCGAGGAGAAGCTCCACTGCCCGTTGGCCGGGTTAAAATTGGCCGGGTTCCAGTAGTTGCCGAACTGCCAGCTCGCGCCGTTCCAGTACTTGCCGGCGTCGGGATCGCCCGCGTTCAAGGGATCGTTGCGCACGCTGAGCCAGACCGCGCGCACGCCGGAGGACGAATCGTTGACCTCGACGTCGGCGGCGGTGCCGCTGATCGTGCCCAGGCCGGTCGTGGTGGGTCCGGCGGGCGCGATGACCAGGGACCGGGGCCTGGTCGAGTCGAAGGTCAGGGACCGGAGCGCGGTCAGGATGTTCGGGAAGGTTCCGGAGTTGCCCGCGCGGTCCGCGCCCATCACGCGCAGCACGTACTGGCGGCCGTCCGGGGAGGCGTCGCCGCGGACCCAATCGGCCGTCCCCGGCAGGTCCGAATAGGACCAGTAGCCGGAATGGACGTCGCCCTCCTCCGCCGGCGCCGCGCCCTGCCAAACCCCGCCGCCCCACCAGGCGTTGCCGTCGGGTATGGAGTGCGCGCCCGCGGAAATGTCCTGCAGCTGGATCATCACGTGCTCCAGGCCCGAAACCACCATCCCGGCCGGCTGCTCCTGGTAGGGGCCGGAGGAAAGGACCAGGGTGCTGCTGCTTATGTAGGTCGAGGCCGCGTAGGGCGTGTCGATGGAGAGCACGGGCGTGGAGCGGTCCACGATGAAGGAGATCGTCGTGACGTTCACCTCGACGTTGGGCGGGCTGAGGTTGTCCTCGGCCCGGGAAACCAGCTTGTAGAGATAGCCCTCGCCGAAATCCGCCTCCTTCACGGAATCGGCGTCGCCCGCGCTCCAGGCTCCCACGGTTTCGCCCGAGCCCCCCGCCAGGGGCACTTGGTGCCAAGACGGCGCGTCTTCGCCCTCCGGCCAACTGCCCGACAGGAAGCCGTAGTAATAGGTGGTCCCCGCATTGTCGATCTTGAGCAGCTTGATCTTCACGGCGAAAAGTCCGGAGGCGCCGGAGAAGAAACCGTCGCGCGCCGTCCCGGCGACGGGAGTCACGGGACCCTGCGTATAGGCGGCGGCCGGCCAGGTGGATATCGACGTGGGCGCGACATGGTCGACCGAGAAAGATCGGTCCCCGTCGCCGGCGGGCGCCGCCGTGGTCGAGCGGTTGATGTTCCACGCGGCATCGGTCCCGGCCACGAATATCTTGTAGCTTACCGGATTGGGCTGGCCGTTGATGTCGGAAGCCAGCGCCGTGTTGGTATAGGACCAGCTGTCCTGGTGCACGACCGCATTTAGATATGGGTTGGCTGGCGCGCAGGTGGGCGCGCAGGTGATGTTGAAGCCCGCGCCGTCCCAGAACGCGCCATCTTCGCGTCGTACGGCGATCTGGACCCGGCTGACCCCGCCCAAGGCGTCGTTGAAGGGACCGTAGAAACTGGAGACCGACACGACGAAGCCCGCGGGCGGGGCGGTCACGGTCGTGGTCGGCGCCTTGATGTCGTAGGTGAACTGGCGCATCTGCGCGGACTCGGTGTTGCCGGTCGCGTCCCGGGCTCGGCTGTAGACCCGGTATTGCAGGCCGTTCTGCCAGTTCGGTATGACGTCGCCGCCGGACGGATAAGTCCAATCCTTCTCGTCCTGCGGCCGGCCGTTGAGCGAGAGGCTGGTCGCGCGCCACTTTGATTCCACGTCGCCGGAGGTGAAGTCCGCGCCGTCGTAGACCCAGCCGCTGGCGACCTCCACGATCTTCACCTGCACGGCGGAGAGGCCCGATTTGGCGCTGTCCTGCGCATTGAGCCAGTCCACGGCCGTGCCGCGCAAGCTCGCGACCATGGGCGTGCTCTGGTAGACCGCGGCCGAAGGGGCCTGGATCGTGGAGGACGGGGTGTTGACGTCGTAGATGAAGTTGGTGACGGAGTCCTCGGCCTGCTGGTCCGTGCCGACCAGGTCCTTGGCATGGGCTTGAATGGTGTAGGCCTTGTTGTAGGTCCAGGTGGCGATGTCCAGGTGCCAGGGATCGGTGGCCAGGGCCACGAGCCAGGTCGAGTCGAAGACCTCCCACGAGTCGCCGTCCCACTTGAGGACGTCGGAGACGTTGGCGAGTTGTATCTTCACTTGGGCCACGCCCGCGGGAGTGTCGTAGGACGTGCCCCGGACCTCGATGAGCGGGCGCGCGCCGCCGTAATAGAGGTTGGCCGGGGTCGGGGTCGTGATCTTCACCGTGGGCCCGCCCTGGTCCAGGGTGACCATGCTCGTGGTCCCGGCGTTGAGGTTGCCCGCGTTGTCCTTGGCCTGTATGCAGACTCCGTAGCGCCTGCCGTCGGCCTGGTCTATGGTCGGGGTAGGCAAGTAGCTGGGATAGCTCCAGGCCACGGTCCCGGTGGCGCCCACCACGGAGACCGGGAGGTTCGTCTGCAAGTCGTCGCGCCAGGTCCCCGCCCCGTTCCAGTAATAGCTGCTCACCCCCACCACGTACCAGAGGCGCAGATAATAGGTATTGGCGCCGGAGAGGTCCGAATTGGCCGTGCCTCCCAGGGATTTCCAGTCCTTGATGAAGCTGCCGTCGACCGGAGCCGTGGTCTGGCTGGTCGGGGCCGTGTTGTCGACCTTGAAGTCTATGAGGCTTACGCCCGGCGTGAAGCTGTCCATGAGGTTGCCGGAGACGCTGCCGTCCGCGATCCGGGCCCGGTCGCGGGCGCGCACCTTGGCGTAATATTGCCGGTCGGATATCCAGTCCCCGGACTGGAACAGGAAGGTCCAGGAATCGGTCGAGGCCACGTCCTGCCACTCGGAGCCCTCCACGGTGTTGGAGGAGAACTTGGTCCCGTTGCAGCTCGGATATTTGTTGGGGACGCCCGTATAGTAGTAGCTGGTGTCTCCGAGCAGGTACCAGATGACCAGGTGCTTGCCGGGCTGCAAGGCATCCTCGAAGGGATAATGCGTCTTCTCGGGGTCGGCGGCCGTGCCGGTCAGGGCGGAGCCGCCGGTGAGCCCGGTGGCCGGGTAGGATTGCCCGGACACGGGCTTGGTGAAGCCCGCCGTGGGCGGGTTCTTGTCCACGTAGAAGGTCCGGCTCGAGGCCGGGATCGCGAAGGAGGTCTGGACGTTGGCGGCCTTGTCCACGGCGCGGACCGTGACCGTGTAGTCGCGGCCGGAGGTCAGCTGTCCGGTCAGCGCCGCCTCCGCGTAGGTCCAGGGCGAGGGGCCCACGGTGAAGAAATGCGGGCAGGCCACGTTGAACTGCATGTTGGTCTCGGACCAGCAGACGTCGTCGAAGGGATAGCGGATCGATATCTCGGCGCGGTCGACGCCCGCGTCCTTGGCCGTGCCGTAGCGGTCGCCGGCCGTGCCGGAGAGTTGGGCCAGGCTCATGTAGACCTCGCCCGAGGAGGGTCCGACCAAGTAGGCCGTGGCCGGGCTCGTGTCGTAGAGCACCGTGAAGCGCGCCATCTGGTTCTCGTCCGACCCGCCGCCCATCTCGTTGCCGGCCTTGTCCATGGCCCGGGCTATGACCGAGTACTTCTCCCCGTCGTTGAGTTTGTCGAGCGCGGCCACCAGCGTGGCCGTGCTCCAGGAGTAGTCGGGCGCCGTGTAGCCGAGGCTCGGAGGCGCGACCTCGGAGAGCGTCCCCGTGAAATCAGCGCCGTTCCAATAGGTCCCGTCGGATACGCGCTTGATTCGCACCCCCACGCTCGAGATGTCGATCGAGGGCGTATCCACGCTGCCCGAGTCCTGGAAGGTGCCCGACAGGTTCGGCCAGCCGTTGACGCAGGCGTCGGCTCCGCCGCAGGCCGCGCCGCTGGGGCTGAGGATCTGGCCGGCGGGGGTGACCTTGTCGAAGACGAAGGAACGCGTGGCCGGGGCGCCTGCCTGGTCGGCATTGTTGACCGGGATCACCTTGAGCTCGTACTGGGCGTTGGCCACGGTATAAGGGCCGTTGAGGCTGTGGCTCCAGATCTGCGGGCTGCCGTCCTGCACGTCGACCGGCGTATAGACCGCGGAGTCGTCGGTCCAAACGTGGGCCACGTCGTTCCAATAGCTCGTCGGAGCGGTGAGGCGCTGGAGATAGAGCTTGATGCCCGCGGTCAGCTTCATGTTGTTGCCCTCGCCCAGCAGGTTGGTGACGTTGCCCGCGGTGTTGGGGCCGTAGTGCAGGCCGTTGGGCGCCGGCGGCTTGGTGAAGGAAGCCGTGGCGTCCGGGGTCTCCAGCCTGAAGGTGATGTCCGGCATGACCGCGTGCAGGTTCTCGATGTTATTGGCCTTGTCGATGCCGCGCACGGTCACCCAGTAAGAGGTCTGGTTGTCCCAGGCCACGGGGTTGCGGTCCGGCCCGGCCGGGGCGTTGGTGTCCCACTTCCAGGAGTAGGTGCTGTCCACGATGAGCCCGCCGATCTCGCCCGAGGAGAGCCAGACCTCCTGGGACTGCCAGACCTTGCCGTTCCAATACTGGCCCATGTGGCAGCCGAAGTCGGGGTCGTTGCAGTCGTTGGCCTCCTGCAGGCGCAGGCGCACCACGTCGAGCACGCCCGGCGCCTCGTCGCGGGCCGTGCCGTAAATGAATGGCGCGGCGCCCACGCTGCCCGTGGGCGCGGTGGCCAGGGCCACGGGCGCGCCCGTGTCGTAGGTGAAGGTGTTGGTGGTAATGGCGGATTCCACGTTGCCGGCCCGGTCGCGCAGGACCCGGCTGCTCACGCGGTAGTTGTTGGGGCTGACCAGGGCCCCGGAGCCGGGCAGGGCGTAGGTCCAGGTGCCGCTGGAATCGCCCACGAAAGCGGCCGTGGACCACACCGGGGCGCCCGTGTTTTCGAACGAGTCCCCGTCCCACCACCACCCGTCCGATACCCGCTCGACGGCCACGGTCACGCTGGAGCCCTCGATGCCGGACTGGAAGTGGCGGCCGCCGTAGGGCTGGTCGCAGAGGGCGGTCTTCAGCGCGCAGAAGAAATCATCGGCCGTGCCCGAAATCGTGGTGCCGGAGGTGAATCCGTTATGCGCCGGGAACGACGGCTTGGATATCGGCGTGCTGCGGTCGACGATGAAGGTGTAGGTGCTGGAAACCGGCTCGGAATTGCCGGCCGCGTCCCGGGCCCGGGAGTTGACGCCGTACTCGTAGCCGTCCTCGAAGGGGCCGTTCCCGACGATGGTGAACGACCATGGGTTGCCGTTGGAATCCCAAGCATGGTAATAGTAGGCGTCGGTATCGAGCCAGTCGTCGGCGACCTGGCTCCAGAACTTCTTGGTCGTGGAGGAGCGCTGATAGCGCAGGAACATCGTGTAGACCCCGGAGGGCTCGCGCGTGTCGTATTGGTCGGCCGAGGTGCCCGAGATGGAGGTCGGCGCGGTGTTGAAGTAGCGCGGCGGAGCGGTCACGCCCGACATGGGCGGGGCGTTGTCGTAGGTGAAGGTCCAGGCCTTGCCGCCGCCCGAAGCGGCCGGGTTGTCGTTGCTTAGGATCTCTCCGTCCGAGGGCGTGGGGCTCTGGTTTCCGGCCCGGTCGGCGGCGCGGACCCACAGGCGCATGCGCCGGGAGTCGAAGTCCGAGGGCATGGGCGGCAGGCTCTTGGTCCAGGCGGTCAGGTTCCCGGAGACCGTCCGCCATTGGGTGTTTTTCGAGCCGGTATAGTCCCAATCGTCCGTGGTCCCCGAAGTCCCGCCGTTCCAAGTCGCCCCGGACGTCTCGGCCTTGAGCAGTATCTGCACGGAAGCCAGGCCCGCCGCGCCCGTGGCCTCATCGTTCGCGGTGCCGGCCATGGCCGTGGCCGCCAGGTTGGCCGCGTTGAAATACGGCGTCACGGCCGGGGCCGGGGGCGCGGCCGGCGCGGTGAAGGCCGCGGTGGGCAGTTGCGTGTCGTAGTGGAAGGTCGCGCCCGCGCCCGCGGCGGCGGGATTCTGCTGGAGGTTGGTGGCCTGGTCCAGCGCCACGGCCACGACGCGATAGGTGTTGGAGCTGGTCAGCATGCCGGCCGGCACGGGCGTGGACCACGCCACCGAGGCCTGGTCGTAGAGCGTAGAGCTCGCCACCTGCACCCAGCCCGCGCCCGGCGGGGCGCCCAGGCTGCCCACCGTGAAGCCCGAGGTCCAGTCCCAGTACTTGCCCAGCTCGCCGATCGGGGCGCCGTAGACGTGCTGGACCGCGGCGTAGACATAGGCCACGCCCGACAGGCCTTCCCCGGAATCCGTGCCCTGGCCGCCCAAGGACGCGAGCGCCGAGCCGTTCTCCGAGCCGTTGGCCGGGCCGCTTGCCGTGGCCGTGGGCCGAGTGACGTCGAACTTGAAGGCCTGCTTGTAGGCCGCCGGGAAGGTCGCGGGGTTGGAAACCTCGCTCGTCCAGTTGCCGGCCTTGTCGCGGGCGCGCACGAAGACCTTGTAGGTGACCCCATCGGAGAAGCCGGGCGCGCGCCACTCAGCCGGGGCATAGACCCATTTGGCGCCCGAGCGGTATACGTTGGTGGACCAGTGGATATTGCCCTGGTTGACGGTGAATCCCGCCGCGGGGGCGGTGGTCCACCAGACGTTCTCCGATGTCCCCGAGGACATGGCCACCCAGACCTCGGTCACGCCGGAGGGGTTATCGCCGGAGTCCGATATGGTGCCCCAGGTGTAGGTGCTGATCCGGGTCGCCTCGGAGTTGACCGCATCGTTGGAATAGGGCGGGATAGGCGGCGGGCTGGCCGGGAAGCTTATGGCCAGGGTGGGCGGCGCGGCGTCGACCCGGAAATCGTAGCTCGAGGCGCTGTAGACGTTGCCGGCCCAGTCGGTCGCGCGCGCGTAGAGCCGGTAGACCTCGTCGTCCTGCAGGGCACCGACCAGATCGTCGTAGTTCCAGGCCAATTCGCCCAGGGTGCCGGTGAAGGTCGCGGTGGAGTAATGGTCGGTGAGCGCGGTCCAGGACGAGCCGGTCCAGTCCTCGTCGGCTCCGCCCGCGATGCGCTGCACGCGCAGTTCCACCCTGGCCAGGCCGGAGAGGCCGCCGTCGGCCGTGCCCGCGATGGCGGCCAGGGCCGGGGCCTCGGGCGCGGCGGGCTGGGTCAGGCCGAGCAGCGGCGCGGCGTCGTCCACTATGAAATCGCGGATGTCCGCGCCCACGGTCGCGGGCACGCTCGTGTTGCCCGAGGCCGTGCCGTCGGCCAGGTAGGAGGCGTCCTCCGCGCGCGCCTCGATGCGGTACTGACGCTCCACCCCGGCGCCCCAGGTTGGATTGGCTTCCGAGTACCAGGTATCGTCGATCGTGGCCAGCCAGCGGTTGTCGTTCGCGTAGGTTCCCGAGGTCCATTGGTTGGAGACCCAGCGCCAGGTGCCGCCGCCGTCCTGGTAGGAAATGTTGATCTCGACCTTGCGCACGCCCGCGTTCCAGGGGGAGTTGGGGTCGGCGGCGGTGCCCGTGAAGGGATGGGCCGCGCCGCCGATGCCCCCCGGCTTGTAGCGGCCCACGGGGCTGGCGCCCTCCACCAGGTGCGCCGGAAAGGTGACGACCACGTCCGGCGCCTTGTCGTCAAATATGAAGGTCCGGGAAGAGACCCCCGCCGCGTAGTCGTTGTTCTCGTTGCGCGCGGTGTCCATGCCCTTGGCGAGCAGCACGAACCAGGTGTTATGCAGCGACAAGGCGGTATTGAGGTCCGCGTCGGCGTACTGCCAGTAGGCCCCCAACGGCGGGTTGTCGGGAGCCGAGGAGGTCGCCACCCAGAAGGGGCAATCCGCGGTGAAGGACTTGGAGACGTTGCTGTAGCACTTGCCGTTGTAGAGCGAACGCAGGGACACGCTGGAATGGTGGAAGGAGAAGCCGTCGGCCGCGGTGCCCAGTATCCCGGGCAGGGAACGCACCGGGCTGCTCGCCGTGGGCGAGGTGATTTGCAACTGGGGCGCGACGATGTCCCACGTGAAATTCTTGGACTCCGTCTTGCTGTTGCCCGCCGCGTCCTTGGCCACGATCTGGGCCGTGTACTGCCGGCCGGCCTCGAAAGCCGTCTTGTCCGTGAAACTGGCGTGAGCGACCGCGAAGGTGTTGGGCGGCTGGTCGCCCACGTTGGGCGCCAGGCAGGTCGGATGCGCCGAGGCCACGCAGTCTATGCCCGGCGCGGCCACGAAGGTCGAAACCGCCGTGCTCCAAAACTGCTCGGAGCCCTCCTCCATGCGGCGCAGGCGGAAATAGACGGTCTTGGCCGCGCCGGCCAGGCCCGCGGAGTCGTCCGTGGCCGTGCCCGCAAGCTGGGGCAGATTGTTCTTGAACGTGACGTCGGGCATGATCACGCCCGCCAGCGGCGCCCCGTCGTCGATGTAGAAATAATTGGGCCCCTGGCCCGCCTCGTAGGGCGTACCGGCGCGGGAGCGCAATTGATAGTAATGCAGGCTGGTCCAGGAGGCCTGCAGTATGGAGAAGGTCCAGGACGCCACGCCGCCCTGGGTCGGGTTCCAGTCCGGGAACACCGCGCTGGACACCCATTTCTCGTCGGAGGCGCGCCAGGCCAGGACGTTGCCGCCGTCGGTGACGTCCCAGAGTTGGGCCTCCACCACGGTGGCGTAGGGGGCGTTGGCCGTGCCGTTGAGCGTGGCGGCCGCGGATTGGAAATGCGGCGTCATGACGCTAGGCTTGATTATGCGCGAGACCGGGTTCGGCGCGTTCGTGGTGAACTGGGAGCGGCTCGTGTTTGACGCGGCAGTCTCGCGCTTGGCCTCCGCGTTCTGGACCTTGTCCACGGCCACGGCCAGCACCTCATAGGTGTTGCCCATGGCCCAATTGGGCGTGGAAACCCCAGTCGCGTACCAGTTCACCGGCACGTTGTTGTCGCTGCTGGCTTCCACCCAATAGTCCGAGCCTGGCCCGGCGGCGTCGGGCGGCACGGCCGCGTTGGGCAGGATGAAGTCCTTGGCGCTCTTGCTCCACCAATTCTGCGCCCCGCCCGTGGCGCGATAATACGCCAGGTACACCCGGGAAACCCCGGCCGCCCCGGCATCCTGCGCCGTGCCCGCGACCTGGCTCAGGCTCTCGTAATTGAGGCCATGCAGCGGCAGGGTGACCTTGGAGACCGGGGCCGAGAGATCGGCCGAGAAGGTGTTGGTGGTGAGGTTCACCAACTGCCGGTTGTCGGCCCGGTCCTTCACCCGCGAGGTGACCTTGTAGTACTTCTGGTCC
>JAQUMZ010000012.1 GCA_028717865.1 Elusimicrobiota bacterium
TTCCCGGGCCAGCCGCGGCGCGCGATAGAGCGGCGTCCAGCCGGGCCGAGCCTGGGGCACGGCAGCGGAGGCTCCCACGGGCAGGGAGGCCCGGTAACGCCAGAGGCTGGGCTCGCCGCAACGCGACAGCGCCCGGCGCGTCAAGGAACGCCGGATGGCGGCATAATCGTAGACGACCTCCTGGTTGGAGCCGCAGACCGGGCAGACGCCGGGAACGGCGTCCGCCGGATTCTGCGCCGCGCAGGCCAGGCAGCGCAGGCCCAGGACGTGTCTCATGGCCACGCCGCATAATCTACAAATTTTCGCGAGCCTAAAGCGCGAAGGGGGCGAGCGCGGGAAAATACTCCGAAGTTTCTGAAGATACTGAAAGCGTGGCACCAAGAGGATATGTTAAGATGGAAAAATGAGATGGGGCGCGGTCGCGCTGCTGTGGTGCGTCGCCGCCTGCGGCCGGACTCCCGTCCAGGAGCGCCTTCCCGACGTGAGGCTGCCCACCGCCTCGGCGCAGGCCGGGGCCGAATTGTCGTCCTGCCCCACGCCCAAGTGCCTGACCGTATACGTGGCCCCCTGGTGCGGCTACTGCCGCGCGGCCACGCCCCGCCTGATCGATCTGCGCGCCTACCTGCTCGGCCGGGGCGTGACCACGCGCTTCGTGGTGGGCAAGGACCGCCTCGACGCCCTGCGCCGCTACGCCGCCGATTTCGGGCCGGACGCCCTGCTCGACCCGGACGACGCCGTCGCGGTCAACGGCGTCCCCCATTTCTTCGTGAGCACGCAAGACGGCGTCATCATCAAGGAAATCTCGGGGCTGCCATGGGGCGACTACTCCACCCCGGAGTTCGCCGCTTTCTTCGGGCTGCCCTGAAGCCGGCGGCGGCCCTCCTGCTGGCCGGCGCCGCCCACGCCGGCGCGGCGCGCCGGCCCGGCGGCGCCCCGCTCTACGACCCCGAGATCGCGCTGCTGGCGCTCGAAGTCCAGAAGGCGGCCGTCCCCCTGCTGGCCGAGGAGCTTCAGCGCCAGGCGGAATGGCTGGGGCTCTCCGGGCTCAAGGTCCTGCTCGACCACGCCCTGCCGCGGATCGCCGAGTCCGTGCAGGCCTCCCTGAAGCCGGAGTCGGACGTCATGGAGGACTTTCGCGCGTCCCTGCTGCGCCGCAACACGTCCGATATCGGGGACATAGACCGGCTCGTCGCGGAAGTCCGGCGCTACCACGGCCTGGTCCCGGGCCCGCCGCTGTCCCGGCTCGAACCGGCCGCGCCCGGCCCGGACGCGCGCCTGGTGGCCGCCGACGGTCCCGGCGCCGACGTCGCCGCCGCCGTCGAGGGGACCGCGCTGCTCATGGAACCGGCCGCCTTCGCCGACAGGCGCTTCGGATCGATCGTCGCCTTGCTGCGCCGGCGGCGCTGGGACGTGGATTTCTACTTCGGGGACTTCGCCGACCTGCTGCCGCATTACCGGAAGCTGGGCTTCCGGGTCTTTTACCGGCTCCGGGCCCCGTACGTCAGCTACGGCCGCCAGGCCTACGCCCTCTCGCCGGAGGAGAATCTCCGGCCGCGCCTCGTCTACTGCGCTTTCTACGGCCGGGACTATTTCCGGCACGTCCGGGCGCAGTTCGCCGTGCTGGCGGCGCGCGACGCCAAGGACGCCCCCGTCGCGCGCACGCTGCGCTCCGCGCGAGGCGCGCAGCTGCCCGGGGTCAAGGCCTTGCGCGAACTGGCCTCCAGCGTTCCCTATCAGGCCCGCGTCGCGGTCATGGGCTACGCCTACCTCTTCGCCGACGCGCTGGCCGAACGGCGCCTGGGGACCTACCAGAACGAGTACTGGCGGCTGGACTACTATTCGCTTCCCGCCGGGGTCGCCGCGCTGCTGGAGAGCCGCCACACCAGCTTCGGCGAGATCGCCGGCTCGGCCCTGGAGGTGCTCATGGAAAAGGGCGCCGAACGGATATTCTACGCCGGGCCGGCCGCCGTCATCGGCGGCGGCGTCCCGGACGACGGCCTCCTGGCGCCGCGGCGGTTCATCGCCTCCGACGGGGCCGCCTTCGAGCTGGACAACATCCTGGCCGCCCCGGGTCCGGGCTCGGGCCTCCACCAGAGCGTGGCCAGCCCCCTGTTCGTGACCCGGGAGTGGGCCGAGGCGGCGGCCGGGCGCGGCGTGCAAACCGTGGACTGCGAGGCGGCCGTCGTGGCCCAGCGCGTCGCCTCCTTCAACGAGGGCCTGCCGCGGCCGGTGGAGCTCGGCCTGGCCGTGCTGCCCACGGACCTCTCGGAGCTTCATCCCGAGGAGGATCGTTCGGTCTACACCGTCGATTCGCGAGCCGAGCCCGGGCGCGAAAGCGGCAAGCGCCGCTACCGCGACGCGGTTCTCGAGCTATTGGTGCCCGGTCGATAACTCGGCGCGAGGGCCGGCGCTCCGGCGGGGTTTCCGAAGTTATTGAACGCGCGGCGCCAGCGGGGCCAGGTAGAAGTCCGTGACCAGCGGGTCGCCGCCGTGCGGCCGCAGGGCGGCGGGCCGCAGGACCACGTCCGAGAGCTCCCGGCAGAGGACCCGGCGCTCCGCGGCCGATTTCTCCCGGACGCCCTCGGTTCCCGGGTCGAGATACGTGGCGGAATAACCCGCCAGGGAGATCGAGGCCGAATAGCCGCCCTCGGCCAGCGGCCTAAGCACGGTGCGATAGCGGCCCCGGGCGTCGGTCACGGTATCATAGCGATCGTTGGAACCGAGCTCGGAGAACTCCAAACGCGCCCCGGCCAGCGGCTCGAGCGTCATCAGATCGTATACGAAGCCGCGCAGACGCCATTCCTTGACGGGGGGGGGAGCCTTGCGGACCACCTCGGCCGATATTATCACCACCTCGGACTCGCTTTCTCCAGCGGACGGCGCGGGCAAGGCGGGCCGCGACGGCGGCGCGAAAGCCGGCGTCGCCGCCGCGGCGGCGACAGGGGCGGCGGCGGTTTTTCCCCGCACGGCGTCATCGACCGCTATCCTGGGGTCGTCGCGATAGCGCTCGGGCGCGCCCGTGACCACGAGCCACACCCCTAATACGACCGCGACCACGCCCAGGAACACGAACAGCGGCAGGGGCGACCATTGCATGCTGACCGTGCCGGCGCGCTCCTCGGGATCTATCGGCGCGGGGAAGGAATACGGGCAGTTGGGACAGTGGCGCGCTTCGTCGGCCACTTCCGTCCTGCATCTGGGGCACCGCTTGGACATGGCGTAGCAGCCCTAAGGATAGCCTTTTTGGTGCCACGCTTTCAAAAACTCGCTTCAACTCACGCGGAGAGGCGCGGGTGGACCGGCCGACTGTACGCGCGCACAGTCGACGTTCGCGCGTGGCGCCGAATGGCCACCCCAACAGAACCGGCGCGTCCCTCGTAGGGGCGCGCCGGTTGCGCGGCGCAGAACGACCGCGCCGCGCTTGGATTTCGGCGCGCAGGCCACTGCTGTTCAACCATTCGCGATGCGAAGCATCGCGAATCCAGCCGGCCCCCCCGCGGGGGCCGGCTGTTCCGTTGGGGGACGACATGCACGTTGTTTCCGGTTGTTCACAGTAAAAAGAAAAGACCCGCCAATGACGATTGCGGGGACATTTTTAGATGAGTTGACACGAAACTTCAGAAACTCAGCCGCCGCGGCCCAGCCGTTCGAGGGCCCGGGCGGCCATCGCCCGATAACCCTCGTCCTGGCTGGTCTCGAGTATCTCGCGGTAAAGGAGCCGGGCCTGGCGGCGCTGTCCGGTGCGGACGTAGAGGAAAGCCACCATATGCTTGATCAGCGTCGGGCAATCCGGCTCGTGCAGGACCGGCTCCAGCAGCTTGATGACGCCGCGCTCGTCGCCGCTGCGGTGGAACCCCACGGCGCCGATATACGCCAGGTACTGGCGGTTGCCCGGATCGCGGCTCAGGGCGTAGCGCAGGACCTCCAGGGCGTCGCCCGGCCGATTGAGGTTGAAGGCCAGCGCGCCCGCGCCGTAAAGCGCGACGTAGCCGAAAGACGGATCCTTGTCCAGTATGCGCATGGTCCGCCGGGCCAATCCGGGATAGGCCGAGGACCGGACGCGGGCGCCTTCCGCGTGGGGCTCGAGGGCCTCGCCGGCCTGCGCCTGCGGCGTCCCGTAATAAATGAGCAGGCGCACCAGCTCCAGGTCGGCGGCCAGCCGCCGCATGCCCACCGAAAACAGCGCCGCGTCCTCGACGGAGGCCTGCGCGGCCAAGGGCCGGGCCAAGGGCCACGCCTGGGGCCGCAGGCGATGCGAGACGCCGTTCAAGACCGCGCACAGCAGCAGCCCCGCCGCCAGGCGCATCAAAGCTCCTTGCGGCGCAGAAGCCCCCAGGCCAGGGCGAGCCACACGGCGCAGTAAAGCGCGCAGTAGCCCAGCCACACGGCCGCCCCCGCCTCCGGTCCGGAGCCGGGAACGGTCTGGAGACGGTCCCGGAAATTGAGCAGCTGCAGGTCGGGAACGACCCAGGACAGGAAGGTCAGGGGCGCGACCGCGGCCCGGGGAGCGCCGTGGGAAACCAGGAAGCGCAGCTCCGGCAGGAAGTGCCCCAGGCTCCAGAGCGCGCAGGCGATGACGCCGGCCGTCAGGGCCGAGGAGGAAAATACCGCCAGGAAGAGGGTCAGGCTGGCCGTCACCAGCACCTTGAGAAAGCCTCCCAGCCAAGCCATGGCGTAGGCATCCGCGCCGCTCCAGCCCTTGAGCCGCAGCATGATCAAGTGCACCGCGGCCATCAGCGCCATGGAGACCAGGACCGAGAGCATCAGCCCGAGAAAACGCCCCAGCAGATATTCGCCCCGGCCGACGGGCCGGCTGAGTATGAGATAGATCGTCTTGGTCTCCAGCTCGCGCAGGACCATGGTCGTAGCGCCGTAGATCGCGCCGGCCAGGCCCATCAGCTCGATGAAGGCCAGGCCGAAATCGAGCAGGACCCGGGCCTGCTGCTCCACGGCCAGCGCGCCCAGTATGAAGCTGAGGTAGAGGAAAATCCCCGCGAAGGCCAGGGTCAGCAGGAAGAAGCGGCTGCGCAGATTTTCCCGCCAGGCGTTGGCGGCCAGCGCGAGCACGCGCCTCATCGCACGGTCTCCACGAACAGGCCCTCCAGGCCCCCGGCGGCCGCGCGCCACTCGCTTTGGGGGATCAGGCGCACCAGGCGGCCCGCCTTGAGCACCCCGACGCGCACGCACAGCTTCTCGACCTCCGATATGCTGTGCGAGGACAGCACCAGGGTCTTGCCCGCGGCGCAAAGCCCGCCCAGCAGGTCGCGGAAATCCTTGACGGCGAGCGGATCGAGCCCGCTGACCGGCTCGTCGAGGATGATCAGCCGCGGATCGTGCAGGACGGCCTGGGCCAGGCCCGCGCGCTGGATCATGCCCTTGGAAAAATCGCGCATGCGCCGGTCGCCGTCTCGGCGCAGGCCCACGAGCTCCAGGCTGCGCTCCACGCGGTCCGAAAGCTCCGCGCCGCCCAGACCGGAGAGCCGGCCGTAAAAGCGCAGCGACTCGCGAGGCGTCAGATACGGATAGAAATACGGCAGCTCGGGAAGAAATCCTATTTGCGCCAGGGCCGCCGCGTCCGCCGGCGGCCGGCCCAGGACGCGGACCTCGCCCCGGGTCGGATGCAGGAGCCCCAGGGCCAGCTTGAAGGCCGTGGTCTTGCCGCTGCCGTTCAAGCCCAGCAGGCCGAAGGACTCGCCCTCGGCCACGCCCAGGCTCAGCTCCTCCACGCCCCGGCTGCGCGTGACGCGGCCCAAGTGGGAACTGACGTAGGTCTTGGTGACCGAACCGAACTCGAGCGCGCTCGCTTCGGCCATATCGCTCAGGCCTGGGCGGCGGAGAGCCTGCGCCCCAAGGCCGCGAAGCCCGCGTCGAGGTCGGCGCGTCCGATGTAGCCCATGTGCGCGACGCGCACGATCTTGCCCTTCAGCCGGCCCTGGCCGCCGGCGATGGAGATGCCCTCCTCGGAGAGGATGGACGCGATCAGGGCGTCGCCGTCTACGCCCGCGGGCAGCCGCAGGGCGGTCAGTATGTTGGCGGGATCGCGCGCGAAAAGCTCCAGCCCCAGGGCCCGGGCCCGGCCGCGGGCGTAGTCGGCCAGGCCCGCGGTGCGCTTCCAGACGGCCTCGATGCCCTCCCGGCGTATGAGCTTGAGGGCCTCGGCCTGGCCCATGACGGCCGTGATGGCCGGAGTGTAGGGAGTTTCCTTGCGCGGCAGCGCGGCGCGCATGGTCCGCCAGTCGAAATAGAAGCGCGGCAGGCGGGCGGCGTCCACGAGCTTCCAGGCCCGGGGGGAAACCGCGGCGAAGGCCAGGCCGGGCGCGCACATCAGGCCCTTCTGGGAGCCGGTCAGGACCACGTCCAGGCCCCAGGCGTCGGTCTCCAGCGGCTCGGCGGCCAGCCCCGACACCGAGTCCACCACCGTTACGGCCTGGCCGCGGCGGCGCACCGCCTCCGCCAGGGCCTTGACGTCGTTGACCACGCCGGTGGAGGTGTCCGTATGCTGGAAGAACACCGCCTTGACGCCGGGCTCGGCCTCGAGCGCCGCCTCCAGCCGGCCGGGATCGGCGGCATGACCCCACTCCTCGGACACCACGACCGGTTCGATGCCGTAGGCCCTCAGGATGGCCGCGAAGCGGTCTCCGAAGACGCCCGTGCTGTGGACCAGGGCCCGGTCCCCCGGAGACAAAAGGTTCGCCACGGCCGACTCCATGGCCCCGGTGCCCGAGCAGGTCATGAGCAGCACGGGGTTGGCGGTGCGGTAAACGTAGCGCATCTCGCGCAGCACGAACTCGAAAAGCTCGCCGAAATCCTTGGTCCGGTGGTGCAGGATGGGCCGTCCCATCGCCCGCAGCACCTCGGGCGGCAGGGGCGTGGGACCCGGCGTCAGCAGGATGGCGGTCTTCTTGCTCATGGCGTCCTCCCTTCGCGGATTCCAGCCGCACCAAGGTTCGCGCCCGACCGAAGGGAGGGTGCGAACCCCGGCGCCGCCACTCCGGGCGGCGCCGTTGCGTTGGTGCGCCCAGCGGGCTGGGCCGACGATTCCTCATGTGGCCGCGGCAAAGCCTCCCATCGCGGCCCCCGCCGTACCAAGGTTCGCGCGCGGTCGTGCGGAAAGGTGCCAGGCTTCGGTACAAACCCCGTGCATTGGCGTGAAGCCAGGCACCTCCGCGCGCGCCCTGTTCCTCGTGCACGCGCCGGGCGGTATGCGGATCCGAAGAGTTGGGCGAGTTCTCGCCCATTTCCACAGAACTCAATACTATCGGCGCGACTAAGGAAGGGTCGCGCCGGCCTCGCGATCCCCAACGGCGGGATCGCGAGGGGTTTAACGGCCAGCAGAGGCAGGCGGGCCTGGGTCAAGAACGGCCTCCCTTGAGCCTGCCCGTATACATAGTGTGTCCGGACACACTAGTGGACACATGTCGCCTTCCGCCGGCTCCCACCGTACCAGGGTTCGCGCGCCGCTTTTTCGTGCGCTTGCCGGCACCCTCATTGGGAAGCTGTTTGCCCATCCTCGCCGATTGAGTCAGTGCTAGGAAATTCTCGCTGGTCACGACCTTTCGTCCGCTCTTTTTTTCGAGATCAAGCCGGGCCTTTCCCGCCACGGCGCCTCCAGCCCGGGCCGCTTGTTGGTTTTGCGGAAAACCCTGGACATCATGGTTGCGGGCGATCTCGGTCGTAGCGGCTTCGCCCAGCATCGAAAAGATCAACTCCAGGTCATTCATGTGATCACGAAGATTTTCGCGGTTAAGGCCTTTGAATTCGGCGTATTGGCTTGGCGTCATGCCGAATGCAGCTTTGGCGATCTCGGCGGTGAGGATGGCATACTCGCGCTGTTCTTTGACGCCGCGGTTCTTCCACTCATCAGTCAACTCGTCGCGGATGGCGATGGAACGCATTCGCTTCTCGATCCAGTCGTCGGAATAGCCCTTGGCCTTGTAGATGGCGCGAGTACGTTTGGTGCCTAGTTCGGGATCTTCGATCTCCTGGATTCGCTCGTAGCCCACTTTAGCCAACCAACGTTTGAACGGCTCGGCCTTGGGACTGGGGATCGATTGAATAAGGCGAAAAATGCCTTCGGCGTTCCAACATTGCAACGGTTGCGGACCGCCGGACGTTTCGAAGCGCAAGCCCAGGGGGGGGACAAGTTGTCCCCCCCCTTTGAAGGCCTCGCCGAATAATGGGTCGCGCTTGCGCAGCTTCTTAAGATAGCCGCCCGGATCCACCGAATCGGTGAGCACGGCGACGACATCGGCTATGACAAACCACCACTCGTTGTTGTGGATTGCGCGGCGCACTTTCTTGCGTTGGAATAACGCTATGTGGGTCTCGGGATCTTTCTCAACGCCGCTCATCAGGCGTCCTAACGAGCCCATTCTACCGCGAAGCTCCATCGGCCGGCAAAGAGGCCGGCGATTCCTTTGGGCACGAATTCGTACCGACGGAAGCCCCGGCGCTCCTAATTGGTTGGTCCTGCCGGCCCGGTATCCCGCCGGAAGCAGCGAAGGCGCCGGCCGGCTTGGTCCAGGACGCGGGCGGCAAGGCCAGCTCCAGGACCTGCGCGAAAGATTCGACCGGGACCATCCGGACCTCGGCCAGGACGTCCTCCGGGATGTCCTCGAGGTCCTTGCGGTTGGCCTCGGGATAGAGCACCGTGCGCACGCCGTCGCGGTGGGCGGCCAGGACCTTTTCCTTGAGCCCGCCTATGGGCAGCACCCGGCCGCGCAGGGTGATCTCCCCGGTCATGGCCAAGTCGGCGGCGACCGGCCGGCCGCAGGCCAGGCTGGCCAGGGCCGTTCCGATGGCCACGCCGGCCGAGGGCCCGTCCTTGGGCGTGGCGCCCTCCGGCACGTGGACGTGGAAGTCCTTGTCCCGGAACGCATCGGCCGGAACGCCCAGCGCCGCGGCCTCGGCCTTGATGAAGGAGAACGCCGCCTGCGCCGACTCGGACATGACCTGGCCGAGCTTGCCGGTAAGCCTCAGTTCGCCCTTGCCGGGGATGGCCACGGCCTCCACGGGCATGGTCACGCCGCCGACCTCGGTCCAGGCCAGGCCGGTGGCCACGCCCAGCGCGTTGAAGGTGCGGCGCTCGCTGTGGAACTTGGGCACCCCCAGCAGGCCGCGCACGGCCGCGGCGTCGAGGCGGATGGGGCCCGGCTCGCCGAGCACGAAGCGCTTGGCCGCCTTCCGGGAGAGGCTGGCCAGCTCGCGGTCGAGGCTGCGCACGCCCGCCTCGCGAGTGTAGCCGTCTATGACCGCGTGCAAGGCCTCGTCCTCGACCTCCAGGCGTCCGGCCTTGATGCCGTGCTCGCGCAGCTGCCTGGGCAGCAGATAGGTCCGGGCGATGTGCAGCTTTTCCTTGTATGTGTAGCCGGAGAAGGGCAGTATCTCCATGCGGTCCTGCAGGGGCACCGGGATGCCCTCCAGGGTGTTGGCCGTGCAGATGAAGAGGACCTGGGAGAGGTCGAACTCGACGTCCAGGTAGTGGTCGAGGAAGGTGGAGTTCTGCTCCGGGTCGAGGACCTCGAGCAGGGCCGCGGCCGGGTCGCCGCGCCAGTCCATGCCCATCTTGTCCACCTCGTCGAGCAGGAACAGCGGGTTGCGGCTGCCCGCCTTGCGCAGGGACTGGATGATGCGCCCGGGCAGCGAGCCGATGTAGGTGCGGCGGTGGCCGCGGATCTCCGCCTCGTCGCGCACCCCGCCCAGGGACAGCCGCACGAACTTGCGGTTCATGCAGCGCGCGATGGAGCGGCCGATGGAGGTCTTGCCGGTGCCCGGCGGGCCCACGAAGCAGAGGATGGGCCCGCGCAGGCCCTTGGCCAGCCGGGCTACGCTTAGGTGCTCGAGGATGCGGTCCTTGATCTTCTTGAGCCCGTAGTGGTCCTCGTCGAGAATCGCGGCGGCCCGGGCGACGTCGAGACTGTCGCGCGTGCGCGCGGCCCAGGGCAGATGGGTCATCCAGTCCAGGTAGGTCCGCGCCACGGTGGACTCGGGGGAGTAGGGCATCATCTTCTCGAGGCGGGCCGCCTCCTTGAGGGAGGCCTCCAGCGCCGCGGGCGGCATGCCGGCCGCCTTGATGGCCTTGCGCAGGTCCTCGATCTCCTGGGCGAAGTCGTCCTTCTGGCGCAACTCCTTCTGGATCGCCTTCATCTGCTCCGTCAGGTAGTATTCCTTCTGGCTCTTCTCGATCTGGGATTTGACCCGGGTGTGGATCTTGCGCTCCAGGCCCAGGATCTCGATGTCGGCCTTGAGCAGCTCGAGCAGGCGCTCCAGGCGCCGGGCCGGCGCGACGAGCTCCAGCAGGGCCTGGCGGTCGGAGTTGCGCGCCACCGCGTGGGCCGCGACGGAATCGGCCAGCTCCGAGGCGTCCTCCATGCGGGCGAACACGCCCAGGGCGTCGGCGCCCCCGCGGCGGCTGAGCTTGAAGTGCTCCGCCGCGGCGTCGAGCACGCGGCGCATGAGGGCCTTGAGCTCCGGGGAGGGCGGCGCGGCGGACTCGGGGTAGTCAAGCTCGGCCCGCCAGAAGCCCTCGGGCCCCGGGGGCTCGAGCCGCGCGGCCGTGGCGCGCGCCAGCCCGTGCAGGAAGACCTTGAGCGTGCCGTCGGGCATCTTGAGGTACTGCACCACCTCGCAGAGCACCCCGGCGAGGAAAAGGTCCTCGGCCCGGGGGTCCTCGACGGCGGCGTTCTTCTGCGCGACGACCGCCAGGAGCTTGCCGCCCTGCATCGCCGCCTCCAGGGCCCGCACGGACTTGGCGCGCCCCACGGAAAGCGGCAGGACCATGTGCGGAAAGACCACGAGGTCGCGCACCGCAAGCAGCGGCAGGCGCCGGGGACGCTGCGGGGCGGGGGGCTGGCTCATGAGACCGGCTTGGCCTCGGGGGCGTCGCTGAGCGAGGCCTTGGCGCGCAGGAAGGCCAGGGTCTTGCGGTCGCGCAGCATCTCGACGATCTCGTCGCGGCGGGCCTCGAAGAGGCGGCGCACCTCCTCCTTCTTCTCGTCTCCGCGCGCGGCCGCCAGGCCGGCGTCCAGTTCGGCCTTGACGTCGGAATCGGACACCGCGAGCTTCTCGCGCTCGGCGATGGCGCGCAGCAGGAAGGACATCCGGACGCGGTCCTCGGCTTGGGGCCGCAGCTTGGCCTTGAGGTCTTGGAGCTGTTTCTCGGAGAACTCGCCGCGCCCTCCCAGCAGCTGCTGGCGCAGGCGCTCGAGCATGTGCTCGAGCTGGGCCTCCGTCAGGGAGGGGGGCACGGGCATGCGGTTGGACTTGAGCAGGGCCGCCTCCAACTGCTCGGAGATCTCCCGCTCCGAGCGCGAGCGGCCCTCCTCCGCGACGACCTCCTTGAGCTTGGCCTTGAGCTCGTCGAGGCTCTCGACGCCCAGGTCCTTGGCGAAATCGGCGTCGAGCGGGGGCAGCACCTTGGTCTTTATCTCCTTGACCGCGACCGAGAGCCGGGTGTCCTGGCCGCCGAGCTTGACCGATATGTCCTTGGTCTCGCCGCGCTTCATGCCCAGCAGGCCCTCGGCGAGCCCCGCCACGGTCTGCTCGGAGGACATGTCGACGAGCTCGTTGGCGCCCTTGACGCCGGCCAGGGGCTTGCCCGCGCGCGAGGCCGTGTAGTCGATGACCACGTAGTGCCCCTTGCCGGCCGCCTCCTCGGGCGCGCGCTCCAGGCGCGCGTGCGCCTCGCGCAGATCCTCGAGCCGGGCCGCGACCGCCTCGTCGGTGGCGGGATAGGACCGGCGGGCCAGCTTGATGCCGGAGTAGTCCTTGGGCGCCAGGCGCGGCGGAACCTCCACGCGCACCTGGATGGCCAGGGGCTTGCCCGGCTCGCGCTTGATATCGGTGACCACGGGCGGCGCGACGGGCTGCAGCTTGAGCTCGCGCAGGGCCTCGGGCACGTGCTTGCGCAGGAGGGTGTCCACCACTTCGTTCTCGATGATGTCGGAGAACTGGCGGCTCACCAGCTCCAGCGGCGCCTTGCCGGGCCGGAAACCGGGCAGTTTGGCGCGCTGCTGGACGCGCACGAGGGCGTTCTGGCTTTCCGCGTCGAACTGCGCGCCGGGAACCTCGACCGAAAATTGCGCCTCGCAGGCGTCTTCCTTGACCAGCTTGACGCGGACCTTTTCCGTAGAAGAGAAAATTCCCATTCGTGCCTCCGATATTGCCGGGGTGGGCGGGAGGGCCGGAACCCCCGCGGACGATTCAAACCTGCGTCATTTTACCAAATTTCGCCCGCGCGTTGGGTGCCGGCCGCGCTTCATGCCCCGATAATCTGCAAGATGACGCGCCTTGCCCTGGGTTGGGTGTCGAATTCCGTGAGCACGACCTGCTGCCATCTCCCCAGAACCAGCCGGCCTTCCACGAACGATGAATCGTCAGCGCCGGGAAATCGACTGAAGTTTCACGGTTCAGGATGCTCGCAAGAAATTCCAGTACAAATCACCCGACTTCATTAGGTCGAGGTACTAGCAACTTCCATAGAATCAGGAAAAGAACGATTAACGATACGCCCATTAACCAAAAGTCGAGAAGAGCAGAGTACACGAGAGCCGACGGCGTAATAATGGATCGGATGGACCAAATCGAGAAGAAGAATGATGCTGTCACGATAGCAAGATTTTCTCTATCCTTGATCGCGACGAGGATGAGCCCGAAGATGAGAGCCGCAACTGCAAAGATAGTAGCCGAGTACTGCACGAACGGGCTCCTGCGGCAAACGATTGAAATCGAGAGATTGCCCGAATCGTCCCAGTGGCTTTGAAGCGTTCTACAGAGCCCAATAAAATCTGGCGTGAAGTTGCGGACGTGAATCACCTTGGGCCGGATAGGCGGAGACAGTTTCATGTGTAGATCAAAAACTGCGGAATCGAAGGGAAACTGCCTGGATGTTACTCCTTGTGTCGGCAGCGGCAGCGTAGCGGGCCAACGGAACAAGCGGCCCTGACTAAAGGGGGTGAGGGGCGCTGTTGCCTCTACTGCTGCGTAGCCGCCGGATGATTCCAGCTTAACAGACAATTGGTCCGATGGCTTCTGAACAGCCGGATAGTATATTTAGGAGACGGGCATCGAAGATGTCGGCATTCCCCTTCCCGAGTTCACCGAGTTCGCCGTCACCGCCATGCGCTCCATCGCCGCGGACTTGGGGCTGTGAGAAGCCGCAAACCGTCGAGACGACAAACTAAGGAGGCCACGAGCCGGGGATCCAGACCAATTTCAGGCCTCTTGACCCGGGGCTGAAATTGGTGGAACAAATCCTGTTCGCGCAAGAAATACAACCTCACAGAGGAGCACGAATCCTAAGATATAGCACGTGATCGGGGCGAACTCAAGATATCTCTCAGTTGTCTCGTTGAAGAAGGGCGCTAGGCACACCAAAATGTAGTTCCACGCGGAATGGAATCCAATACAGACCAGAAGGCTTCCTGTCCGCCAGCGAATGAGCGCCAGAAGCATCCCGATCAGGAAAAGCATCCCCGCGTAGACGGGGGGATGGATCACTTCTAGGTGGACGGCGGCAAACACAGCAGAGGCAAGCGGCAGCATTAGAAAGGGAGCCCACTTGCCTGAAAAGGCCCCCAGATAGAGGCCCCGGTAATGGAGTTCCTCATAAGCAGCCGAGATGGGCACGAAAATCAGGTAAGCTGCCGCCGGCAAAAGCCCGTAGCCCGATCTCCGCAGGTTTTCCATGTTCAAGCTGACGTGTACTTGGCCTGCGAACATGGCACAGGCAAGGGATATGGCGGTCACAAGAGCGCCATACCGGACACCCCGCAGGAATTCATTCATGAGCCGCTGCTTATCACCGAGCACAATGCCCAAATCTGTCACAGGCTTTCGGATAATGAACTTCCAGCTCATAAATATGGCCAGGAACATGATTGGGAAGAGGTCTGGATATTTTAATCCCGCATGGAGCCAACGGAAATAAGCGAAGTAGACCGCGTGGACAAATGCGATAGCAAAAGCTGGGGGGAATAACCGTCGAAGAACATTAATGAGACAGTTCATGCTGCCAATGAAACAAATCCGAGTTCGTAGCGCAGGCGTAGCTGGGTCCCAGGATACCTGGTCTCGGCCTCGTTGAGAGCCTCGCACAGGTGCGTCACGGCAGCATTGCTCCGCGGATTGTCCAGACCATTAAGGCGCACCCTCAGCACGCCCTCCTGCTTATCACGCCTGCGGCGGGGCTGGCCATGACTTGCGGCAGGACGCGCACCCGCAGGCGGCTGCCGCCGGCCTTGACGGCCGCGGAGGCAGTTTCCTCCAAGGCCTTGTGCAAGGCGCGCTCAAACACGTTCGCCGGACCGCTCATCGGTCCGGGCCCCAAGATACCAGATGGTTTCGGCGCCGATCGCCGAAGTTATACAGGGCTCTTCCTCCGCCTGTTCGGATATTTCGATCCGTCATATTTCTCCGGCAAGAGATCGAGAATGGGGACGCACCGGATTTTGCCGTCCGTTTCGAGGATCACGGACGCGTCCGGGGAATAATCAGAGATCAGCTCTCGGCACATCCCGCAAGGAGGGACGATGTCGCCAGACTCCGTAACGGCCACAATTTGGGAAATGTTCGTGTCACCGTTTGTCGCCGCTATCCCGATCGCTATAGATTCCCCGCAAATTGAGATCCTGCCATTCTTGGCTTCCACAGAAACACCAGCGAAGAGGTTGCCCTTCTTGGTGCGAATGGCCGCCCCAATTGAGTGCTTACCTTCAACATATCGTCTGAGCATGATGTCTCTCGCGGCGTAGATGATGCCCTTGTCTGGGACCATTCGGTTGGAAACTGGTTGTTCTTTCATGTCCTTGTTCCTGATATAACTGACGAGCCCGCCGCTCCGTCCTTCCTCGGCGCGACAAGTCTTTCCGTCGCCCATTCTACCTTAATCCCGGCCAAGCCGGACTCGTATAGTCTTTCCCCTATACGGTCCAACATGATCTCATAGATGCCAAACGAAAGGCGGAACTGCCCGAGAAGATCACCTTCCATTGCTTCCGCCACACCTTCGCGACGCGCTACCTCGCTCGCGGCGGGCACATCGAGGACCTGTTGGAGACGAGATTATGGTCCACCTACGACGCTTTGCTGCGCTACGTCCATGTCAAGGACGATGTTTTGGCAAGGCGATTCGGGGAGTTCTGCTTGCCGTTTTTTCCCCCACTTTCCCCCCAAAAGGCAAAAATCGACTCTGCGGTCAGAGATCGGGGGATTGCGATTTATGCTTAGTTTGTCAGGAGAATGGGCGGGGGGGGACTTGAACCCCCAAGCCTTGCGGCACACGGTCCTAAGCCGTGCGCGTCTGCCGTTCCGCCACCCGCCCTGTTCTTAGCGAGCTAAAAGCGTGGGCCATATAGGACTCGAACCTATAACCTTGTCCTTAAGAGGGACCTGCTCTACCATTGAGCTAATGGCCCAGCGCGGCATTATAGCAAAGAACGTCCTAATTTCAAAGCGCGCGGTTTTTAACAAATTTGTCATTGATTTTTTTTCCGCCGCTGCTATACTGGGCCAGGCATATGAAATATTGGGTCTTCCAGAACAATCAAGTCTGCGGCCCCTACGACTCGGAGGAACTGACCCGGCTGCCGGGCTACGGACCGGAATCCCTGGTTTGTCCCGAGGGCCGCAAGGGCACGAGCATAGGCGATTGGCAGCGGGCCGGCACGGTCGCCGCGCTCAGCGCGTCGCTGGCGAAAACGACCCAACTCGCGGCGGCGGGCCATTCGCGCGCAGGCGACGGGCTCGCGGGACTGCCGCCCGAGCCCACGCTAAAAGATCTCGCCGCATTAGGCAGCCTCCAAGAAAAGGTCTCCCTGCTCGAAAGTACGGTGGCCCGCCTGCAGGAAGGGCTGGAGTCCAAGGAGACGGAACTGCTGAGCCTGCATCGCGAGCTCGACTCCCGCAAGAGCGCGGAGTCCGAGTTCCAGGGCAAGCTGCGGGAGCTCGAGGGGCGGCTCGGCGCGGCGGCCCCGGGGCCATCCGGCCCGGCCGGGCCCCAGGACGCGCAAGGCGCCGCGCGCGCGGTATCGTCCTCGGTCGAGGAAATCAAATCCTCGATCGGCGGCGTGGGCGCGACGGTCAAGGAGCTCGAGCAGTCCGTGCTCCAGCAGCGCGAGAAAATCTCCCAGCTCTCGGAACAGATCGAGCGGCTCAAGAATCCCGCGTCGGAAGGCGACCGCGCCCCAAGCCCCGCCGCCGCCCCGGAGTCCGCCGCCCCGATCTCCCTGGAACCTCCGCCGCCCCAACCGGCGCTCGAGGCCCCGGCGTCCGCCCAACCGGCGCTTGAGCCGCCGGCGCCGCTCGCGGCGCAGCCCGCGGCCGCCGCTCCCGGAGGGGGCGTTTTGCAGCCGCCGCAGGCGCAGCCCGCGCCGGCCCAGTTCTTCCCGGGCCAGGACGAAGCCCCGCCTCCGATAACCGCGCCTCCCGTGCCGCGCTTCCCATTCGCGCGCGACGCAACCGGCGGCGCCCGCGTCGCCCCCGCGCCCGAGCCCGCCTTCACCGATATCGTGGCCGCGCCGCCCAAGCCGAGCCGCAAGCCCCTGGTCGCGGCGCTCGTGGTCTTCGCGGTGGTCGGGGCGGGACTGCTCGCCTTCCAGTCCGGATTGGTCCCCGGAGCGAAAAAAACCGGCTCGGAAGCCGCGCCGCCCGAAACGCCGCCGGCCGAAGCCGCGCCCCCGACGCCTTCGCCCGAGGAACAGCTCGAGGCGCTCAAGAGCCAGGCCATAGCGCTGGTGCGATCGTGGCCCGCCGGCTCCGATGCGTCCGTCGAAACGCTCCTGCGCGCCAAGGCCCCTCAGGGAAGCGAATTGTCCCCCTGGATGGCCGAACGTCTCGACGACCGCAGCTTCCAAGTCAACTTCTACGCGAAAAAATCAGCGTCCGGCAAGCCCTTGGTCTACGCCTTCCAGGCCGACCTGGAGGCGCGGAAAGTCGCCGCCATCAACGCGGCGGCCGTCGGCCTGCTGACGCCGGCCCCGGCCCCCAAGGTCCGGGTCAAAGCCAAGAAACCGGCGAACCGCGCCTCCGGGGGAATGCCGCTTCCGGGCTTCTCCCAGCCGCTCTCGGAACACCAGCCGGGCCAACCGGCCGAACCGCAGAACGCCGCGATCGACGCCGCCTCGGCCGCGCCCGGAACCCCGGCCCGCAAAAGCCCCAAGCCAGCCGGGCGCAAATCCAAGCCCGCCGATGACGCGCAACTGCTCGACCAACTGCTCGATTGAAGAAAGTTCGGCGCCCGTGAGGCGCCGAACCTGGCCGGCCCCCTACGAGGGGGCCGGACATTCCGTCGGGGTGGCAATCCGTTGAAGGAGTTCGGCGCCCGCAGGGGCGCCAGGCCGTTGAAGGGAGTTCGGCGCCCGTGAGGCGCCGAACCTGGCCGACCCCCTACGAGGGGGCCGGACATTCCGTCGGGGTGGCCAAGCCGTTGAAGGGAGTTCGGCGCCCGCAGGGGCGTCAG
>JAQUMZ010000013.1 GCA_028717865.1 Elusimicrobiota bacterium
GGCTACTCGCGCCGCGACGCGTTGAAGCGCCTGGCCATGCGCACCGGCATCCAGGAGATCCGCTCCTTCGTCGGGCTCATCATCCAGTCGGACGAACTGTGCACCAGCCTCGTAGAGCTGCTGCGCAACTACGCGACGGACATGCGCTTCCGGCGCCTGAACAAGGCCGAGAAGCTGGCCGCCCAGGCCTCGACGAAGATGCTCATTCCCCTCTTCATTTTCATATTTCCGACCGTGTTCATCATGATGCTGGCCCCGCTGATCAAGTCCCTGATCACGGGCGGACTGGGGTTCTAGAGGCGAGCATGATCGCTTCCCTGGCGGCCGCCTGGCTTGCGGGAGCCTGCGCCTGGGCCGCGGAGCCCGCCGCCGGGCTCGACGCCGACGGCGTGTTCCTGGACATGGCCAAGCTCAACCTCGGCACGATCGCCTCGGAGGACGACAAGAAGAAATACATCTACACCATACAACTGGAGAAGGCCCGGCTGCTGCGCAAGACGCTCAAGGGCGTGTACGAGAACGCCTTCGACCTCTACCGGCGCGGCGATTTCGAGGGCGCGCGCGAGCTCACCGGCAAGATCCTCGCCGTCGACCCGGCTTATGACGACGCCTCGATCCTGCAGCGGGCCACCATCGAGCTCAGCGGCTCCGCCAAACCCTACGCCTCCGAGCGCAAGCTCGTCGACGACCGTTTCGAGGAGGGCATGGCCCTGTATCGGCAGGGGCGCCTGGTGGAGGCCGTGTCGCGCTGGGAGGAAGCCGTGAAGCTTTCCCCCGCCAACCTCAAGGCCCGCTGGTGGCTCAAGAAGGCCCGCGGCGAGCTGGCGGACGAGCATTTCCGCCGGGGACAGAAGGCCTATCGCCAGCACCGCCTGCGCGAGTGCCTCGACCAATGGTACGCGGCCTTGGTGCTCAACCCCCGCTATCCCCGCCTGATGCCGGCCTTGGCCAAGGTGGAGGCCGAGGCCCGCGAGGCCGACGCCAACGAGAAGCTCCAGAACGCGCTGAATCTCTACAGCCAGGGGCAGACCGACGAGTCCATCAAGATGCTCGACCAGGTTCTGGCGGCCGGCCCCGGCAACACGAAGGCCCAGAAGCTGCAGGCCGAGATCCGTTCGGAGATGGCCAGCCAGCACGTGGCCCAGGGCCGCAAGCTTTACGAGGCCCGGAAGTACGACGAGGCCATAGGCGAATGGAAAAAGGCCGTGAGCTACGGCTACGATCAGCGTTCCGCGGACCAGCTCTTCGCCCGAGCCAAGGAGCAGATGAGGCGCGAGGAGGCGGCCCGCCGGCAGGCGGCCGAGGCGGCCAAGCGCCGGGCCGAGGAGGAGCGGCTCCGGGCCGAGGCGGAGGCCAAGGCCAAGGAGGAGGCGGAGGCCGCGGCCAAGGCGGCCGCGGCCAAGGCGGCCGAGGCCAAGCCCGATCCCGCGGCGGCCCAGGCCGTGTCCGACGACAACAAGAAGCAGTCCCAGCAGCATTACCTCGCGGGGATGATCTATTACCAAAAGGGCGACTACGAGAAGGCGCGCAACTCGTGGGCCCACGCCCTGCAGCTCGATCCCTCCAATTCCGACGCCAAGACGGGTTTGGACCGGATCAACAACCTCTACGGAGGGGGCCGGTAGGGGGACCGATGCCGCGGCGCGCGGGCCGACCATGAAGCTCTCCTCGAAATGGTTCCTGTGGTTCACCATGATCGGCATATACGTCATGGTCCTGGGGGGCATCTTCTATTACAACCTCTTCAAATGGACCTTCGACGAGAAGCTCAAGACCGAGGCCATCGACATGGTCCGGCTCTACGCGCCCACGCTGATCACCGGGCTGGCCCGCAACCAGAGCGCCCTGACCATGGACGAGCTGGACGTGGTCATGCGCTTCTCCAAGGACGACCGCGTGGCTTCGCTGCTGTATCTCAACAAATACGGCGAGGTGCGCTGGTTCCGCGACCCCAGCAAGATCACCTACACCTTCGAGCAGTTCATCAAGGAGGTGACCCTGCCCACCGACGCCATCGAACAGGCCTCCCTGGCCAAGTCGCCCATCGTCCGGGCCGTGCCCGGCCTGCCGCTCTACGATATCGCGATACCGCTTTCCCTGCGCGGCGAGGTGATGGGCATCATCAATCTCCAGGTCAGCCGCGAGGGCGTGGTCAAGGTCATCAACAAGGCCATGCGCAAATACGCCGTGGGCGCGGTGGGCGTGCTCTTCCTGCTCGGCATCCCGCTTTATTTCTTCCTGCATCATTTCGTGATCAGCCCCCTGCTTTCCTTGCGCGACTCCATAGAAGCCATATCCTTCAAGAGCCTGGACCTGAAGTTCCCGCCGCGCAACGACGAGATCGGGGAGCTGGCCGGCATGGTCAACATCTTCCTGTCCAAGGTCAAGGCCGAGGTGGCCAACGCCATGGTCAAGGAGAAGCAGCGCGGGGTGGCCGAGGCCCGCTGGTGGCAGTCCATCCTGATGGCCATCGTGGCCAAGAACCACAAGGCTATAGTCGTCGACGAGGACAACTCCGTACTTTACACCAATTTCCCGGTCGGCGCGGCGGTGACCGCGGACGGCAAGCTGCACCTGCTCGACGTCATCGACAGCCAGCAGCAGGACGTCCTGCGCCTGGTAGGCGTGGCTCTGGACCGGCCCAACCAGCTTATCGAGGCGGAAACGATGTTCCATTCCGAGCCCTGCCACGTAAGGGCCGTGCACCTCGAGGAAGAGGGGGAGCTGCGCCGCACGCTCATCCTTTTCGAGCCCAAGGCCGCGGGCCCGGGGCTGGGCCTGCGCACTTTCAGTTGACGGCCGCGCATATCGCCCACCGACGGAACAGCCGGCCCCGCGGGGGGCCGTCTGGATTCGCGCTGCTTCGCAGCGCGAATGGTTGAACAGCCGCGGTCTGTGCGCCGTAAACCGAGCGCGGCGCGCCGTCCAGCGCCGCGCAACCGGCGCGCCCATATGAGGGGCGCGGCGGTTCCGTCGGGGTGGTTCGCGTCGTTCGGCCATGCAAGGGAGCTATCCACGTGGATAGCGGTACAGCTCTCGCTCCCCGACGGCACAGCCGGCCCCCGCGGGGGGCCGTCTGGATTCGCGCTGCTGCGCAGCGCGAATGGCGGAACGGCGCATGCCTACTACCCGCGTACAGTTCGCCGGTCCACCCGCGAGGGCTGCTGACGTCTTGTATTTTCTTGTTAGTATTGTTAATCTTTCCCCTGGCGTGGGCCCGGGCGGTTAATCGATCGTCAGGAGAAGAACATGACCCAGAAACTGAAGCGGATAGATCCCTATTGGCATTCCCATCCCATGATCCCCACCGGAGTCGCCATAGGCGCGATACTGGCCCTGGTGGGCTATCTCAAGAGCGCATTCCCCATAGCCGTCGGCGGCGGCGTCATAGCCGGGCTGGCGATCCTGCTGGCGACGCGGCCGGTGCTTTCCGCCGTGCTGGGCACGCTGGGACTGGCCGGCGGGCTGCTGAGCTTCGTGGTCGTGCCCAACCTTAGCGCCGCGGGGATGTCCCTGGGCCTCAAGCTCGTGGCCACCCTCATGTTCGCGATATTCTACATGGTGCTCATGGATGCCCTGGTCCTGGTGCTCGCGGTCCTCTACAACCTCTTCTCCCACACCCTGGGCTTGTCGGCGGTGCATCTGGAGTTCGAGGCTGCCGAGGAGCCGTCCGCGGAATGATCCGATGCGAGTGAACGTCGTTTACGCCTCGCGCGAGCCCAACCGGGCCGCCGTCATCCTCGAAGCCATGGCCGCCAACGCCATGCAGGTGACCGTGGCCCAAAAGGCCAAGGAACTGCTGGGGCTGCTGGCCAACCGCAGCTGCGAGCTGCTCCTGGTCGGACAGCGCCTCATCGACGAGGACGGGGTCGCGATGGTCAAGACCCTGCGCTCCCGCGGACCGACGAAGCATCTGCCCATCATCGCCCTCGTGGAGCACGCCGAGACGCCCGCCGCGGCGCCGGCGGTCTCGGCCCGCCCGGCTTATGCCAGCTACTTCAGCAAGGCGCCGGTTTCTCCGGCGCTCATGCCCCCGGGCAGCCGCGGGGCTTCCTTGCGCCTGGAGTTCTTCCAAGCCGGGGCCGACGAGTGCCTTTCGCTCAACTGGGACGCCGCGGAGTGCGTCGCCCGGATCAAGGCGGTGCTGCGCCGCACGCAGGTCAATGCCTCCGAGGAGCTCATCAAGATGGGCCCGATCGAGCTCAACTTGACCAGTTATACCCTGCACGTCTCGGGCAAGCGGGTCAACTTGACCTCGAAGGAGCTCGACCTGCTTTACGTCTTCCTGAGCTCGGCCAACCGGGTCCTGAGCCGGCCGTATCTCATCGAGCGCGTCTGGGGCTACAATTATTTCGGCTCGCCGCGCACCGTCGACGTCCACGTCCGCCGGTTGCGCGAAAAGCTCGGTTCGGCGGCGCGCTTCATCACCACCATTCCGTGCGTCGGCTACAAGCTCGTCCCGCCGGGCGCGGAGCTGCGGAGGTAACATGGCCAAACTGCTCATCATCGACGACGACGCGCACCTGCGGGAGAGCCTGGCGGAAGTCCTGGAGCTGGAGGGGTTCGAAACCCGCCAGGCGGGCTCGGCGCACTCCGGCATCGAGGCGGCCAAGAAGGAAGATCCCGACGTCGTCATCATGGACATCCAACTGCCCGATTCCAGCGGCTTCCAGATCTGCCAGACCCTGCGCAAGCGCTCGCGAAATACTATCTTGATCATGATGACCGGGCGCTTCCTCTCCTCCGAGGAGAAGAAGCAGGGCTTCGAACTCGGCGCCGATGAATACATCACCAAGCCGTTCGATCTCGCGGAGCTGTCCATACGCATCAAGCAGCTTCTGTCGCGCCGCTCGCCTCAAGCTGAAAAATGAAATTCGCGACGCCCGTATGGCGTCGCGAATCCGGCTTTCCCCCCCGCGGGGGGAAAGCCGTTCCGTTGGGGGGACGAGAGCCGTTTTAGTTTAGTCCGACAACACAGAGGGAACCGACCACATGCCGCCGTCCGCGCGTCGCGGGAAGCTCGCCTACAAGATCCTATTCTGGTTCCTGCTCATCTCGCTGGTTCCCATGGCGGTGGTGGGCTGGCATCTGGTGGGCATCTCCCAAGCCTCCCTGCGCAAGGAAACCTTGGCCATGCAGGAATCGTTGGCCGTGGGGTTCTCCGACACCGTCTATAAATACGTCACCACCTTCCGCAACGTCCTGGCCGAGACCTCGGGCATCGAGGAATTCGCCTCGATGGACGCGCGCAAGCAGCAGCAGTACTTGAACCGGATCATGCAGGTGCACCTGGCGGTCCTGGAGCTTTCCGTCATCAACGTCCATGGAGCCGAGCAGATGCGCACGGGGCGGTTCCTGGGGCCCGCGCCGGAGATGCGGAGCCTCGAGAACGAGGAGTTCTTCGCCGAGACGATGCGCCGGGGATTTTTCATCGGGAAGCTGGATCGGTTCCAGGGGCTTTACCCCACCGCGCTGATCTGCGTGGCGATCATGGACCAGAAAGCCCAGCCGCCCAGGCCCGTGGGCGCCCTGCTGGCGCGGGTGAGCCTCAACGGCCTGTCCTCGATGCTGGGCATGGAGTTTCCGGCCACGGGGCGTTCGGCGGCTGCGGTGGTGGACAAGCGCGACGGCTTCTTGATCGCGCACTCCAATCCCAAGGAAGTCTTCCGGCCCGAGGCGCGCATGAGCGACGAGGTCCTGAAGATCATAACCACGCAGACCGCGCCCAAGGGCGGGGGGGAGATGGCCCTGAGCGACGGGCGGCGCCTGCTGGGCGCTTACTCGGACGTGCGCGACCTGGACTGGCTGGTCTACGTCCAGCAGCCCGTCGAATACGCCTACCAGACGGCCGCCGAGATGAAGAACCAGATCTTGCGGGTCCTGGTGTGGGTGGTGCTTTTCACCATCCTGCTGTCCTTGGCCGTGGCCGGCCACATCACCCATCCCATCCGCCTGCTGCGCGAGGCGGCGGCCCGGCTGGGGCGCGGGCAGTTCGAGGACCTGCCCGAGATGATGACCACCAACGACGAGATCGGCGACCTGGCGCAGACCTTCCTGGCCATGAGCGAGTCGCTCAAGGAGAAGACCGGGGAGCTCATCGGCGCCAAGCAGGAGCTCGAGAAGTTCACGAAATTCCTGGAGAAGCGCGTCGAGGCGCGCACGCGAGAGCTCAAGGCGGCGCAGGACGAGCTGATCAAGAAGGAGCGCCTGGCCGCCATCGGCCAGATGGCCTCGGTCGTCGGCCATGAGATCCGCAACCCCCTGGCCGTCATCAACAATTCGATCTATTTCATCAAGACCAAGCTGGGCGGCTCGCCCGCGGCGCCCGACGCCAAGATCGAGAAGCATATCAAGATCATCGAGTCCGAGATCCGGCAGGCCAACGGCATCATCAACGAAATCCTCACCTATTCCCGGACCCGCGAGCTCAAGCCGGAACGGGTCCTGCTCAACAACTGGCTCGAGGAGCTTTTGTCGGTCTACCCCTTCCCGCCGCACATCTCCCTGGAGAAGCGCTTCGACCCGGTCAACCCCGCGGTCGACATCGACACCACCGAGATGCAGCAGGCGATCCGCAACCTGATGAACAACGGCATCGAGGTGATGCCGGGCCAGGGCGCGGTCAGCATCCAGACCCGGGTCTCCGGCGACCGCCGGAGCGCGACCATCCTGGTGGGGGACAGCGGCCCCGGCATCCCGCCCGAGGTCCTGGACAAGATATTCGCCCCCTTCTTCACCACGAAGGCGCGCGGCACGGGCCTGGGTCTGGCGGTGGTGCGCAAGGTCATGGACCGGCACGGCGGCTCGGTCGACGTCGAGTCCGCCCCGGGCCGGGGCACCGTATTCAAGCTGACCCTGCCGGTCGTTTCCGCGGGGGCGCCGCCGCTCCGGAACGGCGCGGGTCCGGAGGCGAAATCCGCGTAAGGGCAAACACTATGAACGGCACGATCCTGATCGTAGACGACGACGCGAACATGCGCGAGAGCCTTTGCGACAACCTGGAGATGGCGGGCTACGAGGTGGCCCAGGCCGCCTCCGGGGCCGAGGCCATGGAGGCCGTGCGCCGCCGCGTCTTCGACGTCATCATCATGGACTACAACCTCACCGATTCCACCGGCATCGAGGTGATCAAGCGCATACGGACGGTGAACACGGAGAGCCAGATCCTGATGCTGACCGCCCATGCCTCGCTCGACACCGCGGTCAAGGCCATCCAGGAGTCGGTGACCGACTTCATGTCCAAGCCCGTGGATTTCGACCGGCTCAAGCATTCCATCGCCAAGGCCTTGGACAAGCGCCGGCTCGAGGCCGAGAACCGCCGCCTCCTGGAGGATTTGCGGCAGAAGAACCTGCAGCTGGAGCGGCTCAACCAGATGAAATCGAAGTTCCTGTCCATGAGTTCGCACGACCTGTCCAACTCCTTGATGACCCTGCAGGTCAGTTACGAGATGCTGTCCCAGACCATCACGCCCAACGCGGACCAGAAGAAGCGCATGGACTACATCTCCAACGGCATCAGCCAGCTGGCGCGCCTCATCGAGGACCTCGTGGACTGGGCCTGCATCGAGCAGGGCAAGTTCCGGCTCGAGCGAAGCTTCTTCTTCCCGGGCGCCATGGTGGAGGCGGCCCTGGCCGGGCCCCAGGCGCGGGCCGCCGTGCGGGGGGTGTCCTTGCGCGCCCAGATCGCGCCCGATCTGCCGCTGATCGAAGGGGACAAGCGGCGCGTCCTGCAGGTTCTCAACAACCTGCTGGAGAACGCCATCCGGCATACGCCCAAGGGCGGCGGGGTCTGCGTCGTGGTGGATCCCTGCGCGGACGGCGTGCGCTTCGCCGTGCGCGATACGGGCGAGGGCATCGCCGCCGGGGACTTGGCGAGCATTTTCGAGAGCTTCCATCAGGCCAAGAGCCGGGCCGGAGGCGGCCGCCTGGGCCTGGGGCTCTCCATCGCCAAGGAGATCGTGGAAAGCCACCAGGGCCGGCTGCGGGTGGAGAGTCCGGGGCCCGGCCAGGGCTCGACGTTCTATTTCACCATCCCGGCCGCCAAGCGCGCCGCGTAGCGCCGGGAATGTTTTGCTATACTAACACGACCAAGCCAAGGAGGCAGTCATGGCAGTTTCGAAAAAGCGCGTGCGAGTCCTGATCGCCGACGATCAAACCCTCTTCCGGGAGGGCATCAAGGATCTGCTCGAGAACGAGAAGATGGTGGAGGTGATCGGGGAAGCGGCCGACGGGCAGGACGTGATCCGTCAGGCCCGCAAGCTCAAGCCCGACGTCATCCTCATGGATATCAAGCTCCCGCAGATCGACGGCATCGCGGCCACCCGGCAGATCCGCAAGGAATGCCCCAACACCAACGTGCTCATACTCTCGAGCTACGAGGACGAGGCGCACGTGATGGAATCCATCCAGGCCGGCGCCAACGGCTACCTCTCCAAGATGCTGCCCGCCTCCGAGCTGGTCAACGCCTTGAAAGCCTTCGCCAACGACGGGGTCATGATCCCCCAGCAGGTCATGGGCAAGCTCATCGCCGGGCTGCGCCAGATGGCCTCGGGCGAGGGACAGGGCTCTCCGGTCGCGTTGACCAAGACCGAGATCCGGGTCCTGGTCCTGCTCGGTTCCGGCCTCTCCAACAAGGAGATCGCCGCCAAGATGGACTGCTCGGTCAAGACGATCAAGAACCATCTCAACGCCATCTTCCAGAAGCTGGAGGTCTCGAACCGCACCGAGGCCGTGGTCAAGGGCATCGAGATGGGCCTGATCTCGCCGCAGGAGTCCTGAGCGCGGGGAGACATGTCCTCGCCGGGTCCCGCTGAGGGCAAGACGCACGTCCCGAAGGGCGCGAGTTTCGTCATGACCAAGGAAGCGTTCCTGGCGCAGTTGGAGCGGGCCGCCCTGGTGACCCAGGGCCAGCCGGTCACCGGAGCCATGGTCCGGCATCTGGCCGCCGAACTCAAGCGCGGCGACCCCGCCTGGTGGTTGAAAACCGGCAAGGCCTGGCAGCGGCGCAGCTTCTCGGCCTGGAACGATGCTTGGGGCTTGTTGCTCGCCGCGATCCATTTCGAGGCCCTCAGCGACGCGAACAATCCGTTGGTGCGCTACTTCCCCTCTTGCGGCGGCACCGCGGAGGCCGATCCCGCTCCAGCCCTGGCCCGCTTCCTGGATAATCCGCCGGAAAGGTTTTTCGAGCGTTTGGCGGCCGGCCATCGGCGGCCCTACGTCTCCGAGCGCTCCACCGTATGGATACTGGGCGCCCTGGGCTTTTTCCAGCGCCGGCGCCAGTTGCCTTTCTATCTGGTGGAGGTCAACGCCGGCGCCGGCCTCGATCTGGCCGCCGACGCGGTCCTGCCGCAGGAGGGATTCGACTCCGAGTTGGTCGCGGCCCGCGTCGGACTCGATCCGGAGCCGCTTTCCTTGTCCGACATCGCCCACCGCCGCTGGCTGACGGCCGCCCTGCCGCCGGAGGACATGCCGGCCATAGAGGCGATGGACCAAGCCGCCGACCTCGTCAAGGACCGCATCTCGCGCGACCCCGCGTTCGTCCAGCTCGCCGCCTGCGCGCCCGAGCTGGCCCCGAAGTTCGTCATGAAGAACATCCCTCCGGAGGCGGACATGGGCCTGCTGGTATTCAACGCCGGCGCGACCTCGCGCATGAGCGACGAGCGCTACGCGGCCTACCGCGGCGACATGGCGCGGCTCTTGGAGGGTTGGGGGGCGCGCGGGTTGTGGATAGAGGTGGAGACCGTGCGCGGCGAGACGTATTCGACCACCGTCCAGGTGCGCATGAGCCGTTACTTGGGCGGCGGCCTGCGCGAATTCGTGGCCATGACCCTGGATTTCGCGGGCGCCAAGCTCTCCTGCGACAACGACGCCCTCCTTTCCTTCCTGGCTGTGTAAAATGGTGCCAGGCATTGCATTATTGCATTCAGGTCCGGCTATCGTTTTTTAACCGTTCTGTACTTGAATTTTAACGCCTCCAGGGCTACCCTTGCCTTGTGAGGCGCCTGATAAGGTCCCGCGCGGGACAGGTCGTCATCCCCGCCTTGTTTCTATTCCCCACCTTCATGCTTTTCGTCTATTTGATCTACGAAACGGCCAAGCTGTCCCGCGAGAAGATCCGCCATCAATTCGCCGTCGACGCCGCGGTCTTCGTCGAGATGACCAATTACTCCGACTTCCTCAACCGCACCGCTTACGTCAACGGCGCTTTCCCCATGCGCATCTTCGACGAGGGGTTCCGTTCGACCATGATCGACTGCGACGGCAAGGCCGGCTGCCACGGCCAGACCAGCCTGTGGGAGATCATGTGCAAGAACGGCGACTTCCCGATGCCCGGAGGCACCTGCGACCTCGGCAGCAAGAAACAGTATTACAATAGCGAAGAGGACGCCAAATGGGACATACGGTTTTACGAGTCGAAGTGGGGTCAAAAAAACGACAGTCCGCCGACGAGCGTGGAAGGCACCCTGAGCATCCTCACCATGGACGACGCCAACGCCTACTGGATAAACTGGGATGACGCCAACCAAGTCTACAAGCTCTACGTCCAGATATACCAACTGCTGGGCTCGGTCGAGGACGCCCAACTGTCCGTCTTGACCCGCCTGGCCGCGCAGCACAATTTCCTGAAGAAGTCGTATTGGCTCAACACCGGCGATCCGATAGACGAGGCCGCGGCCGCGGCCGGCATTTTCGGCAAGGAGATGGACGACTCCAACTGGAAATCGGGCTCGGGGCTGAAGTATTTCTGCTATGAGAAAATGAACTTCTACGGCAACAAGCCCACGCACAGCATGTTCCAGCCCTGGCAGGTTTACGCCCCCGATCCGCCGCCGACGATGGAGTCGAAAATCAGCGGTTGCGACGGGCTGTTCCACTTGATGTGGGTCAGCCCCGCCCTGACCAACAACATCAAAAAGAGCCTGGGCTCGAGCATGTTCCCCAGCCGCGGCGTCCCCGTGACCCAGTCCTGGACGGCCCCGAGCAATTATTTCAATTACGACTTCAACCGGCCCAGCCGTCCGGCGGTGCACGTGACCGTGGCGATCGACGGCTTCGGGGGGGCCAAGGCCGCGGTCTGGCCCGACCCCACGCCGAAATTCCAGGTGCGCACCTATCCATGAGGCTCTGGAAACGCAGGCGTCCCGGCCAGGCCATGACGGAGACGGTCCTGCTCTTCCCGCTGTTCATGTTCTTCCTGTTCGCCTTCGCCAAGGTCTACGCCCTGCTGATCCTGGTCCAGAAGGTCGAGATCGCCTCGTATTACGCGGCCCGACGCTGGCAGCTCGAGTCCCACCGCAACATCAATTATATGGGCGACGATCGGGCGCTCGAGCGCGACATCGAGCACAATGCCCTGGCCTACGTCGGATACGGCGGGCCGCACCAGACTTTCCTGGGTCTGGCGCCCACCTGCGGGGGCTCCGGCGCGGGCCTTTCGATCAACCGGACGCAGGTCTGGCAGCAGGTCACCTTGACGGTCTGCACGGGCCAGGTCAACCTGCCTTTCTACAAGAGCGCCGGCTTCAAGTTCGAGACGACGAAGTACGTCCCCAACCGCGACCGCCCCATCGCCTTCATCCTGCCCGGGCTCCAGCAATAATGCTAAACTAAAAAAATGCTTCGCGCCAAGCTCAGGCTGTTCCTCCAGCGGCACTGGATACTCCTGGCCATCGTCATCGGCGTCGTGGTGGCCGTCATCATCCCGGTCTGGTACATGGCCGGGATGGAAGAGAGCGTGCGCCGCTATATCGTGGGCATCAACGTGGCTTCGCTGCCCTGGGGCATCCTGCAGACCCTGGTGTTCGTGGGTTTCCTTTATCTGCTGCAATACGGCGGGGGTTTCGCACAGTTCAAGAAGTCCCGGATCGACGCCGCCCTGGTCAACGTGAAGTTCTCCGACGTGATCGGCCTCATCGAGGCCAAGCGCGAGGCTTGGGAGATGGTCCAGCTCATCAAGGACCGGGCGGCCCTCAAGCGCGTCGGCGGCAAGATACTGCACGGCATGCTCATGATCGGTCCCCCGGGCTGCGGCAAGACCATGCTGGCCAAGGCCATCGCCACCGAGGCCGGGATCCCCTTCCTCTCTACGTCGGGCTCCGAGTTCGTGGAGATTTTCGTGGGCGTGGGCGCGGCCCGGGTGCGCAAGTTGTTCAAGCAGGCGCGCCAGTACGCCCAGGCCTACGGGGCCTGCATCATATTCATCGACGAGTTGGAAGTGATCGGCAAGCAGCGCGTTTTCATGGATGCTTTCGGCGGCTCCTCGGAGTCCAACAGCACCCTCAACCAGCTGCTCGTGGAGATGGACGGCCTGCACGACGACGCCGCCCATATCGTGGTCATGGGCGCCATGAACGCGCGGGAGGAGGTCCTGGACCCCGCCCTTTTGCGGCCGGGCCGCTTCGACCGCACGATAGCCATCGGACGGCCCAATCTGGCTGAGCGCCAGGACCTTTTCGCGTACTATGCCCGGAAGGTCCGCTTGGACCCGTCCGTGGACCTGGCCCGCCTGGCCCGCAAGGCGGTCTTCAAGACCCCGGCCGAGATCGAGAACATACTCAAGGAGGCCGCCCTGGTCGCGGTGCGGGAGCGGCGCGAGCTCGTCAATTATAAGGACATATCCACCGCCATCGAGCGCATAGAGCTCGGCGTCGTCCACCGTTTGACCATGTCCCAGCACGAACGGGAGATGGTCGCCTATCACGAGGCGGGGCATCTGATCGTGCTTTACCTCAAGCATCCCACGGACGACGTGTTCAAGGCTTCCATCATCCAGCGGGCGGGAACCCTCGGAGTGGTCCATCACATCCCGCGCGAGGAACTCCACCTCTCCGACCGCAACCGGTTGTTGGGACACATCAAGACCGCTTTGGGAGGCTACGCGGCCGAGAAGCTCAAATACGGCGTTACCACCAGCGGCGTGTCCTCGGATTTCGCCAACGTCATGAGCCTCGCCCATGACATGGTCTGGAGCCTGGGCATGGGGGGCGACGGCCTGATCGGGGATTTCAGCATCATTCCGTCGGGCGGAACCAACCGCGGCAACCAGCTTTCCGAGGCTATTAAGGAAAAGCTGAACCTGGAGACCCAGCGGATCCTTCGCGATTGTCTGGCCGAGGTCGACGAGCTGTTGCGGACCGAGGCGCACATACTCGATCGGTTCGCCCGGGAACTCATCCAGCGCGATGAACTGGATTATGATGAAATAACAAGCATCTTCGCCGAATACGGCAAGGCGCCCCGGACCATCTCCCTGCCCCCGACCCCCTCGCCGGAACTCCCCGCCAAGCTTCAAGCCTGACCGTCCTCGGGCGTTAGAGTTCGTTGTTTGGTAAAAATACGGTAAGGAAATCGCTTTCTATTGACAAAAATATGAGGCAGGGCTAAACTTGCCATGGTGGATTTATGACCCTCAACGTCAATAAATGCAACGATCCTTTCAAGAAATACTGGTGGGTCATACTTTTGGCTTTTGCCGGCATAGGGGCCTGGGTCTGCATGCCGCTTATGGACACCTCAGTAGGCGCCGGCTCCGCGGGCCTGGAGCGCGGCCTGAAGCCGGCCGACCAGAGTCTGGATTCGCTGTCCAACCCGCAAGGAGCTCCCGGAGCGGCGGTGGACCTTTCCATGGAAGGGACCTACCGCAAGATGACCTCCGACGAGACGGGCATGACCTCGTCTTTGTATCAGGCGCCTTCCGAGGCGGCGGCCGCGGGGTCCCCTATCGCGACCGGCGCGGCGCCGGCTTCCTTTGCCGATGCTCTTAAGGAAGTGGCGCGCAAAAAGGATCCCACCGGCTGGGGCGGCGCGGCGGTCCGGAAGGCCTTCGTTCCGCCGAAGGCGGGCTTCGGCGGCCTTTCCGGCTTCGGCGGCGGCAGCGGCGGCGGCAGCGGCGCGTCCTTGTCGGCCGGCGCTTTCGGAACGGCCAATCCCAAGATCGGCATGGCGGCGACGCGGGGTTTGGGCTCGATGGAGGAGGGGCCGTCCCGCGGCCGCGGGGCGGTGCTCAACGCGCTTCACGCCGCGAAAAATTCCGGCCAGTCCGCCTCCCTGCAGCAGCGGGGCGATTCGGCCAAGGCCCTGTCCGGGCTCAATTTCGACGGCAGCCGCCGCGGGGGCTCGTCCATATCGGCCGAGCAGGCCGCGGCGGCGTCCGGCATCAGCCTCGACGACGCGGGCCCCGCGCCGATCAATCTCAAGGAAAACGATTCCAGCGCCAACAGCTACAAATACGAGCCCGTCCCCAAGGCCGTGGCTCCCATGGACACCAGCGAGGAGCAGAAGCGCCAGATCGTGATGGCGGTGGCGGGGGCCGTGATCGGAGGGCTTATCGGCGGCACGGCCGGCAATATGATAGGCATGGCCTTGATGATGGCCGCCACGATGGGACGCAGCCAGAATTCGGGCAGCAACGTCGCCGGCCAGCTCAAGGGCAAGACGAGTTTCGTCCCGGCGAGGAGGACGTATGGACAGCCAGCAGCCCAATATTCCTGATATCCGCCCCCAGGTCAACCGCCTGGATGAGAAAGAGGAAGACCGGGGCAAAAGCGGGATATTGGCGGGCCTGCTCTCGCGTTTGGGGTTGGGCTCCGGCGGCGGCTCCGGCGTTTTGGGCGGCCTCGGCGGCGCCGGAGCGGGCGGCGGGCTGCTGGCCACCAAGGCCGGCATCATCGGCCTGATCGTGGTGGGCACTACGGTGGCGGGTTCCATCGGCATGGTCGGCTACAAGCTTTTCGGACCGGGCGACTCCGATCGTTTGGGCGCCGATTATTCCTCGATTTTCGCGGCCAAGCCCAAGGGCGGCGCCGAGTCCGGCGGCGCTGCCGCGGACGGGACGTCGCCGTCCCTGAGCTACCTGGCCCGGGCCAACGCCGGCAAATCCGGCGAGGAAGCCGAGGCGCAGCCATCGGACTCGCCGGCGGGGGCAACGGCCGGCGCGGCGGCCGCCGGGGCAGGCGCGGCCGCGCCCGGGTCCGCGTCCGCCAACGACAACGCCCCCGGCCAGGGTCCGGCGGCCAAGCTCAAGACCGACCGCAAGTTCGGCGAGTTGGGCAAGACCTTCGGCGGCGCGGGCGGCGGCGCGGGCTCCGCGGCGGCTTTGGCGGGAGGCGCGGGGTCGGCCGGCGCGCTGCTGGCCGCCGCCAAGCCGGGAAGCTTGGGCGGTTTCTCGGCGGGAGCGCCGGCGCGGGCGGCGAGCGGCAGAAGGGCCATCGCTTCCGGGCGGCGGGCCTCGGGAGCGGTCCGCCAGCTGAGCAACGTCTACCGCGACCAGAAGGGGGCCGGCTCGAGCCAGGCGGCGGGCACGACTTACGACGGCAACCAGGCCGCCTCCCAGATCGGACCGGAGGCGGGCGCGCCCGGCGCGGGCAGCGGCGCCGGGACGGGCGCGGGGCCCAGCCCGGTGGGCGCCAATCCGACCGGAAACGGCAACCAGCGCTTCGACGAGCCGCCCTCGAGCCCGGGCGCCAACGTCACGCCCTGGCAGGCGGCGATCAATTCGGCCATGCTCATGCTGGTCGGGGCCGCGGCCCTGCTGCTGCTGTGCAGCAAGATCGCCGACATGGTCAAGGCCACCGGCGGCACGCTTGCCGCTCCCATGGCGCAGAAGATCATCACGGTGCTGGCGGGCCTGGCCGCGGCTCTGAGCCTGGCGGCGATCGCATTCGGGGCCATGATCAGCGGCGGCAAATTCGGGCAGCCGCTGCAGGGCAACATCATAGTCGCCGCCGGATCTTTCATGGCCGCCGCCTCCGCGGCGATGGTCTATGCCATCTGGTCGGTGGATCCGAGCAAGGTGACCAAGGATACGGCCTTCAGTTCCCTGGTGTTCTCCGACAACACCACCCTTTTGATGCTCGCTTGCGGCGGCGCCTCCATGGCCTTGTCCGCCTGGGCCTACCTGGCCACGCCCAAGAAGTACTCGTCGGATTTGTTCCGGGACGGCCGGCCGCCGGATTGGGACCACAAGTACGAGGCCGCGCAGGTGGTCGAGCCGCCTTCTCAAGGAGTCTTGGACCGCTATCTGGCATAGCGGCGGGAGAATCGCCATGGACACTAACCAGTCGGCCCCCGAGATACCGAATTTCAAGCTGGCCAGGGTGGGCGAGACGAAAAGGCGCCGCAGAAAGGCCGGGGCGCCCTTCGGCTGGGGCAGCCCCAAGCCCGTCAATCCGCTCGCCGGCATCGGCGGCGCCGGGGGGGGCGGAGCGGCCGGGGTCTTCTCCGCCTTGGGGGCCAAGATCGTGGTGGCGGTCCTCGTCGGCACGTTGGGCGTCGGCGCCTACAGCGTGGGCAGGGTCCTGGCTCCCGATGCCGGCAAGTTCGAGGCGCCCAAGAAGTTGTTCGCCCGTCATGCCAAGCCCAAGTACGGAGGCGACCTCTCCAAGCTGCCCGGCGTGCGCTCCTACCAGAGCGGTTTGGCGTTGGTATCGGGCAGCCTCGACGGCCTGACGCCCGAGGAACGCGCGGCCCGGATCAAGGAGCAGGAGGCCAAGGCCGCGGCCGAGGCCCAAGCCAAGGCCGAGGCCGAGGCGGCCAAGGAGCCCGAGGGCCAAGCCGGAGCGCCAGTGGATGCCACGGCCCTGGCCGCGGCGGCGGGAGCCGCGGCGGGCAAGGAGGCGCAGAAGGGCTTGGGTCATAAATTCGGGACGCTGAGCAGCAGTTTCGGCGGCGGCTCGGGCGGGCTGGCGGGCGGCTCGGGGCTGGCGGGCGGCGTGGGCCGGGGCTTCGACAGCGCCAAGCTCAAGGGAGACGGCGGCCGGCTGTCGCTTTTCAGCGCCAACAAGGGCGGCCTCAAACGCGGCCAGGCCCGGGCCGTCAACGTGGGCAGATCCGGCAAGGGCCTGGCCCGGCGCCAGCTCGACGGAGCCCACGCGCTGTCCAAGGCCGCCCGTTCCACGAACGGCGAGGCCGGCGCCACGCTGGCCAGCCAGGCTTTCGACGGCGCCGCGGCCGGGGGCAACGGCATCACCGGCGCCGGCGCCGGCGATCCGGCCGGTGGGGCGGCGGCCGGCGGGACGGGGGCCGGGAACGCCCCCAATCCGGTGGGGGGCGGCTCCTACGGCGGCAGCTCCGGCGGCGGCGAGGCGCAGGATTGCGCCGCCTTCGGGGACGGCTACGTCCTGTCCGACGACGGCACCTGCGTCAAGAGCGAGTCCGGCCACAGCGTCGATCCCACGGATCCTTACTTCAAGATACTGACCATCCTGGC
>JAQUMZ010000014.1 GCA_028717865.1 Elusimicrobiota bacterium
CCTGGAGCGCGAGTTGCGCGATCTCGACGCGGTGCTTGGCGGTCCCGACGCCGAGCTGCGCGACATGGCCGCCGCGGAACGGCCCACCCTGGCCGCCATGGCCTCGAATTTGGAGCGCGATTTGCGTCTGGAGCTGGTGCCCAAGGACCCCGATGATCCCAAGAACGCCTTCATCGAGATCCGGGCCGGCGCCGGCGGCGAGGAGGCCGCGCTTTTCGCGGCCGAGCTGCTGCGGCTCTATACCCGCTACGCCGAGGGCCGCGGCTGGAAGGTGGAGCTAGTCGACATCAGCGCCACGGGCCTCAAGGGCGTCAAGCAGGCCGTGCTCTTCGTCCAGGGCCGGGATGTCTTCTCCTGGCTGCGCCACGAGGGCGGCGTGCACCGCGTCCAGCGGGTGCCGGTGACCGAGGCTTCCGGCCGCATACACACCTCGACCGTGACCGTGGCCGTGATGCCCGAGGCCGAGGAAGTGGAGGTCGCCATCAAGCCGGATGAGCTCAAGATCGACACCTACCGCGCCGGCGGCGCCGGCGGCCAGAACGTCAACAAGGTGGAGACCGCCATCCGCATCACCCACCTGCCCACCGGCTTGGTGGTGCAGTGTCAGGACGAGCGCTCGCAGCTCAAGAACAAGATCCGGGCCCTGAAGGTCTTGGCCGCCAAGCTGGCCGACAGCCAGCGCGAGAAGGCCGAGGCCCAGAGCGCCGGGGCGCGGCGCTCCCAGGTGGGCACGGGGGACCGCTCCGAGAAGATCCGGACCTACAATTTCCCGCAGAATCGCCTGACCGACCACCGCCTGGAGCGCTCCTGGCACAACCTGCCCGCGGTCATGGAGGGGGATATCGGCGCCGTGCTCGAGGCCTTGCGCGAGGAGTCCCGGCGCCGGGCGCTGGAGAACGGTGCTTCCAAGTAAGGCCGCGGTGGGGGCGTGGCTCGGCGCGGCCGAGGCATACCTCCGGGAGCGCGCGGTCCCCGAGGCCCCGGCCAACGCGGAGTTCCTCATGGCCGCGGCGCTCAAAACGGGCCGCAACGAGGTCCGCCGGCGCGCCGGCGAGCCCTTGGGCGAGGACGCCGGCCGGCGGTTTTGGGCCTGGGTGGCCGAGCGGGGGCGGCGCGTGCCCTTGGCCTACGTGCTGGGAGCGCAGCCCTTCATGGGCCTGGACCTGGCCGTGACTCCGGACGTGCTCGTGCCGCGGCCCGAGACCGAGGAACTCGCGGCCGCGGCGCTGGGGCTGCTGGCCGGCCGGGCCAGGCCCGTCATCCTGGAGATCGGAACCGGTTCGGGCTGCATCGCGCTGGCCCTGGCCCAGGCGCTGCCCGAGGCGGAGGTTTTCGCCACGGACGTTAGCGCCGCGGCCCTGGCCTTGGCCGCCCGGAACGCCGAGCGCAACGGCTTGCGCGGCCGCGTCCGGTTCGCGTGCGAGGATTTGTTCCGGCCCGATATCCGGACCGAGGCTTGGGCGGATCTGGTCGTTTCCAATCCGCCGTACGTCCCCGAGGGGGCCCTGGCGGGGCTAGAGCCCGAGGTCCAGGCGGAGCCCCGCCTGGCCCTGGACGGCGGTCCCGACGGGCTGGACGCCGTGCGGGCCGTGGCGGCGGGGGCGCTGCGGCGCCTGAAGCCGGGGGGATTTTTGGCCCTGGAGTTCGGCGTCTCGCAGGGGCCGGCGGTGCGATCCGTCCTGGAATCGGCCGGCGGCCGGGACGTCGAAATCCGCAAGGACGCGCAAGGGCTCGAGCGTCTGGCCGTCGCGCGCCGATAACGGCGCCGCCGGCCCGACTTTCGCAAGTAAAGCAAGGAACGTCCCCAAGAGTAGTATAATTCCTCGCCATGGACCGTTTGGTCATAGAGGGCGGCGTGGCTTTGCGCGGGGAAGCGCGCGTCAGCGGCTCCAAGAACGCCGCCCTGCCCATACTCATCGCCACCCTGCTTACCGACGAGGATTGCATCCTCGATAATGTTCCCGCCCGTCTGCGCGACATCCGCCTGACCTGCCGTCTGCTCGAGGCCCTGGGCAAGCGGGTCGAGGCCGCGGGGACGCGCGTCGTGGTGCGCTCCGACAAGCCCCTCAAGACCCGCGCCCCCTACGACCTGGTCAAGCAGATGCGGGCCTCGGTCCTCGTCGCCGGCCCCCTGCTGGCGCGCTTCGGCTGGGTCCGGGTCCCCATTCCCGGCGGCTGCGCCATCGGCATGCGGCCCATAGACATCCACCTCAAGGGCTTCGCGGACCTCGGGGCCCGCCGGACCCTCGACCAAGGCGACATCATCCTCGATTCGCCCCTGCGGCCGGGTTCCGTGCGGTTCAAATTCCCCAGCGTCGGGGCCACCGAGAACCTCATGCTGGCGGCCGCGGCCCTGCCCGGCCTGACCGTCATACGCAACGCCGCGCGCGAGCCCGAGATAGAGGATCTGGCGGCCTTCCTCGATTCGATGGGGGCGCGTGTTTCGGGGGCCGGCACTCCGGTCGTCAAGGTGCGCGGCAGCCAGCGCCTCAAGGGCGCCCGCCACCGGGTGATGGCCGACCGCATCGAGGCCGGGACCTTGATGCTCGCCGCCGCCGCCACGGGCGGAGACCTTATGGTTTCGGGCGTGCGCCCCGCGCACGTGCGCGCGCTGACCCTGAAGATGCGCCGGGCCGGCGCCGTGGTCAAGGAGTCGGCGGCCGGCCTGCGCGTGTCCATGCGGGGGCGGCCCCGGCCCGTCTCCGTGGCCACCGCCCCCTATCCGGGCTTCCCCACCGACCTGCAGGCGCCCTGGATGGCCTGGATGTGCCTGGCCCGGGGCCGCAGCCGGGTGCTCGAGAACGTTTTCGAGAAGCGCTTCCTGCACGCGGCCGAGCTGGCGCGCATGGGCGCGCGCATAGCGCTTTTGGGCCGCCGCGCCGAGATCGAGGGCGTCGAGCGGCTGAGCGGGGCGCCCGTCATGGCCTCGGACCTGCGCGGCGGGGCGGCCCTGCTGGTGGCGGCGCTGGCGGCGCGCGGCCGCACGGAGCTCGCGCGCGTCTATCACGTCGACCGGGGCTACGAGCGCGTCGAGAGCAAGCTTCGGGGCGTCGGGGCGCGCGTAAGGCGCGTCGGGCGATGACGTATCCGCGTGCCTTGCGTCTGCTGGCCGAGCGCCGGGAGACCCGCATCCGCCTGGGCCTGGGGCGCCTGCGCCGCTGCTTGCGCGCCCTGGACGACCCCCAGGAGGCGCTGGCCTGCGTGCACGTGGCTGGCACCAACGGCAAGGGCTCGACCTGCGCCATATTGGAGTCGGTGCTGCGCGCGGCGGGCTACCGCACGGGGCTCTACCTGTCCCCGCATTTGACCGACGTCCGCGAGCGCATCCAGGTCGGCGGCCGGCCCATCGCGCCCCGGGACTTTTCCCGGCTGCTGGGTCGGGTCGCGGCCGCCGATCCGCGCGGGGAGCTGACCTACTTCGAGCTGCTGACCGCGGCGGCCTTCCTGGCTTTCCGGGAGGCGGGCGTGCGGGTCGCCGTGCTCGAGACCGGCCTGGGCGGCCGGCTCGACGCGACCAATGTCGTGCGCCGCCCGCTGGCCAGCGTCATCACCTCGATCGGGTTGGACCACACCCAATGGCTGGGCGGCACCCTCCGGGAGATCGCGCGCGAGAAGGCCGGCATCATCAAGGCGGGCGCGCCCGTTTTCTGCCCGGCCCTGCCGGAAGCGGCCCGGCGCGTCGTGGCCGAGCGCGCGCGGGAATTGGGCTGCGTCCTGAGCGTGGCGCGCCGGCCTTGGCGCGCGGCGGCCGTGCGCTGGCGTGACAACGTCCAGACGCTCGACGACGGCTCGCGGCGGCGGGCGCTGTCCCTGCTCGGCGCCGCCCAGGGGCGCAACGCCGCGCTGGCCTGGGCCGTCCTGCGCGGACTGCGCGAGTCCCTGCCCGTGCCGCCGGCGGCTTGGCGCGCGGGCTTGCGGCGGGTGCGCCTGCCCGGACGCTTCCAGGTCCGGCGGCTGGGCCGGCGGACCGTGATCATAGACGGCGCGCACAATGCGCAGGCCATGGGCGAGCTGGTCCGGACCCTGGAGGCCTCGCCCTGGAGGCGCCGCCGCGTGCGCTGGATCGTGGGTCTTATGCGGGACAAGGACGTGCCGGCGGTGGTGGGGCGCCTGGCGGGCCGCCTGCGCGACGCGGCGGCGGTGGCCCCGCCCAATCCCCGCGCCCTGCCGGCGCGCAGCCTGGCGCGCGAACTGGCGCGGCAGGCGCCCCGGGCCCGGGTGCGCGAGTTCCCCGGCGCTGCCGCCGCCCTGCGCCGCTGGCTGCGGGAGCCCTCGGCTCCCCGGACCGCGGTGGTCTGCGGGTCTTTCTATCTCGCCGGCCCCGCGGCCGGCATCTGCGACGGAGGTAGCCATGCCTGACGCGGCTTTCGGAGTGGACGCCGGCGGAACCTTCACCAAGATCGCGTTCGTCACGGCGCGCGGCAAGATACTGCGCATGACGCAGATCCCGACCCGGCCCCAGGACGGGCCCGCCGCTTTCGTGGGCCGCGTCGCCGAGGTCCTGGGCGCCTGGCGCCGCGAGGGCCTGCGCGCCCGCGCCCTGGGCTTCGGCGTGGCGGGCGACGTGGACCACGAGGGGGGGCGCCTGCGCGTGACGCCCAACCTGCCGGGCTGGTCCGGCTTCCGGTTTCGGGACGCCTTCCAGAAACGTCTGCGCCTGCCCACGGTGGTGGAGAACGACGCCAATTGCGCGGTTTGGGGCGCCTACGTGACCGAGCTCAAGCGCCGCCCCCGCACCGTCATCGGGGTGACGCTGGGCACCGGAGTCGGCGGCGGGCTGGTGGTGGACGGCCGCCTGCACCGCGGCGCCACCGGCTCGGCGGGCGAGATCGGCCATACCCAGGTCGTCATCGGGGGCGCACCCTGCCACTGCGGCAACCGCGGCTGCCTGGAGGCCTACGCCGGCAAATACGGCATCCTGCGCGAGGCGCGGCGCCGGCTGCGCGCCCAGCCGCGCCGCGGCCGCCGTCTGCGGGCGCTCATGGCGCAAGGCGGCCCCCTGAGCCCCCATTTGCTCAAGCTCGCGGCCGACCGGGGCGACGGGCTCGCCCGGGAGGTCTGGGAGCGCACGGGTTCCCTGCTGGGCGTGGGCCTGTGCAATGCCGTGCTTCTGCTCAATCCCGACGCCGTGCTGCTTTTGGGCGGCGTTTCCCAGGCCGGCCGCTGGATATTGGGCCCGATCCGCCGCGTCTTCGCCGGCTGGAGCTTCGGCACCTCCGTGCGCGCGGCGGTCCTGCGCTGCGCGCTCAACGCCCACGGGGGCTGCGTGGGCGCCGCGCATCTGGCCCTGGAGGAGCGGCCGTCCCGATAATGGCCGCGGCCGTCCTGGCGCTTCTGCTCGGGCTGGCGGCTTCGGCGCGGGGCCAGCCCGCCGCCGCCTCGGAGCCGGAGCCGGCGGCTGGCGCCACCGAGTATTTCCGCCTGCCCGCCGCGCCGCCGGAGCCCCATCTCGACTTCACGGCGGACCGCCTCGACTACGACCGCGCCAGCGCCGTGATCCACCTCAAGGGCGACGTGCGCATAAAGGAGTCCACCTGGACGCTCAAGGGCGAGGAGCTCTGGCTCGATACCCGCCGGCGGCGGGTGCGCTCCGAGGGCTTCCTGCTCGTCGAGGACGGCGTCAGCGCACTTTACGGCAGTTCGGGCGAATTCGACTTCGCGACGCATTCCGGGGTCCTTTTCAACGCCTCGGCGGGCCACGGGGACTGGCGGGTCCACGCCCGGAAGATGGTCGTTCACCCGAGCCGGCGCCTGAGCTACAGCTCCGCCGACTTTACGAGCTGCGATTATGCCGAGCCGCATTACTATTTCCACGCCAGCCGGGTGTCGGTGGTGCCGCGCAAGCATTTCTTCGCCCGCAACGTTTCCCTTTGGATCGGCAAGGTGCCCGTCTTCTATTCGCCCTTCCTCTACAAGTCCCTCTACCCGGGCAGCAACCGGTTCCTGCGCATGAAGTTCCAACCCGGCTATGACCGGCGCAACGGGGGCTTCCTCAAGGGGACCATGGTCACCCAGCACTCCGCTTATTGGCGCAGCAAGCTTTTTCTGGATTATTACAGCTCCCAGGGCCTGGGCACGGGCGGCGAGCTCTGGCGCAACCGGGGGGAGGATTCGCGCGGGGTCCTGGCCGCCTACCGCATCCGGGAGATGCACGGTGGAACCGAGCGCTGGTCCGTGGTCAACGATCTTTATCAGGGCTTCAAGAGTTCCTTCTCCATCCAAAGCCGGCTGCAATTCATGTCCGATCCCCAATTCAACAACAGTTATTCGCGCGCCAGCCCGTTCCCCTACACGGCCTACCTGCTCAACAGCGGGGCGGCGGTCTACCGCAACGACGTGGTGACCACCCGCCTGATCTTGCAGCGCCAGGACGACGCCTCGGGCACGAGCTTCACGCGCAGCTCCGAGGACGCTCCGCGCCTGGAGGCGCAGACGGCGCCGCTGAAGGTCTGGCGCCTGCCCTGGATCAACACCTTCTCGGGCTTCGCGGACAACAACTCCGACCGCTCCCGGCCCTTCCTGCAAAAGTCGGTCAACGCGGCCTGGCAGGGCACGCGCTCGGTGCCGCTGGCCCGGGGGCTGAGCTTCACGCCGCTGGCCGGCTACAGCCAGACGTATTACAACCGCTTCGACGCGGCCGGCGACGCGAGCTCGACGACCTACCGCGACGCGGCCGTGGGCCGCTACACCCTGGCGGGCACGCTGCGCCTGGGCGGCCCCCTGGGCGCCTCCGATCTCGGCTATGCCTTCGTCCGCCGCCAGAAGCCGGGCGGCCTGTCCGACGACGCCGGGGCCCCCGACCGCGGCGTCGAGTCTAGCCTGGCCTCCTTGACCCATGCCTTCCGGCCCCGGCGCAGCGTCCTGGTCCGGCTGCTGTCCGCCTACGACTTGCGCGCCCCGCGCGGCCAGGACCTGAGCGTGCGCCAGCGGGTGCAGCCGATAGTCTCCGAGGTGTACTATACGCCGTTGTCCCGGTTCAACCTGCTCCTGCGCGACGATTACCGCCTGGGCGAAGGCAACCGAAATTTTATATTCAACGGCATGGTCGGCGAGGAGGAGCGCACGCATCTCAGCGCGGGCGCGGGCTACAACCGCAGCGAGATAGGCAGCTATTATTTCAACACCGAGTTCGGCTGGGCGAATTCCACCGGCACCCTGCGCCTGACCGTGGCCCTGCGCGCCGTGGCCTTTTCCCGCGGGGGAATCTCCGACCTCCACGGCGGCCAGCTTTTCGACAAGGAGCTCGGCGTGGTCAAGGTCTGGCACGACTTCTACACCAGCCTGGCGCTGCGCCTGCGGCCGGGCAACGTCAAGGAGGCCTCCGTCCGCGCGGAGATGCGGCTGGGCTCGTTCAGCGCCGACCGTCAGAAGGTCCACGACTGGGAGTCGGAATGGTTCCCCGAGCGGGCCCGGGGCCGCGAGGACCGGCCGTGAAGGCGCCGTCGCGGCTGTCCGCGGAGCTCGAGCGCCTGGCGCGCTGCTGCAGCGGCGGGCGCATGCGCCTGCGCGAACTGCTGCCCGGCCTGCAGCCCCGGGACCAGGCCCTGCTGACCGCGACGCTTTCCATCTGCTTCATGCATCCCGTGCCCATGCCCGGGGTGTCCACCGTCTTCGGGCTGGCCATCGCCGCGATCGGCGCGCGCATGGCCTTGGGGTTGGGGCCGTGGATCCCGGGGCGCTGGCTGGACCGGGATTTCCCGGGTCCGGGCCTGCAGCGGGTGTTCCGGGCCGGCTCGGGGGTCGTCCGGCGCCTGGAGCGGTTCATCAAGCCGCGGGGGCTCTTCATTTCCGCGCATCCCTGGGTGCTGCGCCTCAACGGCGCCGCCATCGCCGTCTGCGGGCTGCTTCTGGCCATGCCCGCGCCTCCGGGGACGAATTTCCCTCCCGCCGCGGCGCTGTTCTTGCTCTCGATCGGGACCCTGGAGGCCGACGCGCTCTGGCTGGCCGCGGGCTACGGCGCCTTGGCGCTCAACGCCCTGTTTTTCGGGGCGCTGCTCGGGTTGGGTTGGGGCGGGGTCAAGGCCCTGTTGGGTTAAAATTGCTAATTTGAAAACGGGATGAATCGTTCGTTCAGGATGCCTCATCCGGGTTGGCTCGCCGCTCTGGCCGGCGCGGTCATCCTGGCGGTCTTCTCCCCGATCCTGAGCCACGGCTTCGTCAACTGGGACGACGGCGAGATGCTGCTCGCCAATCCCCACCTGCGGGCCTTGGGCCTCGGGGAGCTCAAATGGATGTTCACCACCCTGCATTTCACCGCCTATCAGCCCCTCGGCTGGCTGGCCTGCGCGCTCGTCTATTCCTGGAGCGGCCCCAACCCCGCGGCCTTTCACCTGGCCTCGATCCTGCTGCACCTCGCCAACGCCGCGGCGCTCTGGCTATTGATCGCGCGTCTGCTTGCCGTCGCCGAAGGCCAAAGCCGGCCGACGGACCGGATGCATGTCGCCGCGCTGGAGGCCGCGCTGTTGTGGGCGCTGCATCCCCTGCAGGTCGAGTCCGTGGCCTGGGCCACCGAAATCCCGGATCTGCTGTCCACGAGCCTCTTTCTCGCGGCCTTCCTGGCCTATCTGGCCGCCGTCCGTGGGCCCGTCCGGCGCCCGCGCCGGCTGGCGCTGGCGTTGGCCCTGTTCGTCTGTTCCGGGCTTTCGCGCTGGAAGGGCCTGGCCTTGCCCGCGGCCATGATATTCGCCGACGTGGCGCCGTTGGGGAGGCTGAGCCGGGACCCCCGGGATTGGGCGCGGCCGTGTTTCCGGGGGGTCTGGCTCGAGAAGCTGCCCTTCGCCGCGGCCGCGGCGGCCATACTCGCGGTCAACTGGGCGGCCAAGAGGCAAATCCAGGACCTGACGATCTCGCTGCCGGCCTCGGCGGCCGCCCTGGCGCGGGCCCTGGCCTTCTACACGGGCAAGCTTCTCGCCCCCTTCGGCCTGCATCCGCTCTACCTGCTTTCCGGGCCGGAGTCCGGCGCGCCGCCGCTTTGGGTCTGTGTATCGGCCGCCGGGGGAATTACGGCGCTGCTGGCGCTGGCCTATCGGCGCCGGCCCGCCGGGTTGCTGGCGTGGGCTTTCCTCTCGGTTTCGATCCTGCCCACGACCGCGGCGTATTCCGGCGGCCACGTCTTCGGGCAGGATCATTACCTGTACCTGGCCGCCGCCGCGCTGCCGGCGCTTTTGGCTTGGGGCTTCTTGTCTGAATGGAGGCTCGGGCTGGCCGCGGGCTTGGCCTTGGCCGTCCTCTACGGGACGCTGTCCTGGCGGCAATGCCGGGTCTGGCGCGACTCGGCGAGCCTGTGGACTCACGCTCTCTCGATCGAGCCGCGCTCGACCGTCGGGCGGGGCAATCTTGGAGCCGCTCTCATGGACGCGGGCCGCTACGACGAGGCCGCCGCGCTGCTGCGGCGCCAGTTGGAAATCTTGCCCCGGTCCGAGCTCGACCGCGCCAACCTCCAAGGCGCGCTCGCCAAGAAGGCCTGGCTCCAGCGCGAGCCGGCCCGCTATTACAACAATCTGGCCGCGGACCTCGGCCGCCTGGGGCTGGCCGAGGAAGCCTACTGGGCCCTGGGCAAGTCCCTCCAGCTGGATGCGCGCCTGGCCCCGACCCACTTCAACATGGCCCTGGTCTGCGCCCGCCTGGGCCGGCCGGATAGCGCCCGGCGCCACTACCAAAGGGCGCTCGCGCTCGATCCCAAGCTGGCCCGGCCATGACCAGGCGGATATTTTACGGCGTGCTTGGGGCCGCGTGCCTGGTGCAGGCCTGGCTGGCCTTCGGCTATCCCGTGGGGCTTTTCCAGGACGACGCCCTGCACATACTCCTGGCCCGCGCCTTGGAGCATTTTTCCTTCGCGCTGCCCGGGAGGGCTCCGGCGGCCGATCCGCTGCCCGGCATGGCCGCCATATTGGCGTTGCCGGTCCGGCTGGCGGGCTCCCATTTCGGCTGGCTGCGCTGGATTCCCCTGGCCGCCGGCTGGGTCGCCGTCTTCTTGAGCTTTCGCCTCCTGCGCCGGGTCCTGCCGGAGACGCTTGCCATGCTGGGCGCGGTTTTGACGGCGTTCAATCCCACGCTGCTGGAAAACGCCGGGATCGTCCGTCCGGACCTGGTCTTTCTCGCGGCGGCCCTGGCCGCGTTCGACGCCCTGGCCTCGGGCGCCCTGGCCTGGGCGGCGCTTTGGGCCGCCTTGGCGGGGATGTTGCGGCCCCACGGGGCCCTGCTCATAGCCGCATGCGGCGCCGCGCTTTGGCTGCGCGGCGGGCGGCGCCGCGCCATGGTTTGGACGGCCGCGGCCGGCTTGCCCTTGGCGGTTTGGTCGCTGAGGAACCTGCTCGCGGCCGGGACCGCGAGCGATTACGTTTCCAACCTGGGCCTGCGGCTGTCCGCGGCCGGGCCCTGGCAATGGGCGGCCGCGCTGGCGGACATATTCGGGAAGGGGCTGCTGGCGGTCCCGGGCGGAAGCTGGGCGGCTCCGGCGATAATAATTCCGGGGGCGGTCGGAGCCGTCAGGCTGAGCCGGACATGCCCCGGTTCCTGGACGCTCGCCGCCGCTCTCTACGCCGGGGGATTCGTATTACTGCAGGCCGCTTGGGGCGTGGCCGATCCGCGTTACGTTCTGGCCTTGCTGCCCATGGCCTGGCTTTTCGCGCTCGCGGCCGCCGGCTCCTCGCGGACCCGGCCGGCCGCGGTCGCGGCCGCGCTGTGCCTGGCCGCCGGCGCATCGGCTGACGCGGGCCTCTTGCGCGCGCGGCGCGCGCGGGCCGAGCTTTGGCCGCGGACCCTGGCCTGGATCCGCGCGGCCACCCCGCCGCAAGCCAGGTTCCAGACCATGTTTCCCATGCCCGTCATGCTGCTGACCGATCGGCAGGCCTTCGAGCCGCCCCTGGCCTTCAACCGCGACAGCTGGCTGGCTTTCTGCCTTTCCGAGCGTATAGATTACCTGCACCTGGACCGCGCCGTCGGGCGCTGGAGCACCCTGCCCGCGCCGCGCCGGGCCGTGCTGCGCGAGCTGCCCCGCTGGGCGGCGTCCACGCCCTACGCCGCGGAGGTTTATCGCGACGAGGGCGAGGGCAGCGCGATCTTCCGGCTCGCCCAGCCCGAGCCGGCGCGCTATCTCAAGGGCTTCGCGCGCTACCTTTCCGCCTTGGACGCGCTCGCCTCGGGGGCCGAGCCCAAGACCGTCAGGGCCGGGCTGCTGGAAGCGGCGGCCCTGGAGCCGAGGCTGGCCTTGCCTTGGGCCATGCTGGGGCATTTGGCCTCGGACGCGAAGGAGAAGCGCGAATGCCTGGCCAAGGCGCTGCGGCTGGATCCGACGCTGGACGCGGCCCGGGCGGAGTTGAGTGGTTTATAAATACGTGAAATACGTGAATACGTGAAAGCGGGGCACCGTTTTCAGGGCAGCGCTTTCATGTCCTGGCGGAGAGTTTCGTCCAGAGGATCGGCGGCGCAGGCGCGCCGGGCCGCGCGGCGGGCGGCGGGGCCGGACTCGAGCTGGGACAAGGCGGCCCAAGCGTAGGCGAGGTTCGGCTCCAGGGTCACGGCCGCTTCGAGCTCGCGGCGCACGAAATCGCGGCTGGCGCCCCGCCGCATGGCCAGGGACGCCGTCTCGTAGGCGAACCAGGCCCTGCCGAAGCGGGAGGGGTCGGGATGGCGGATGCGGTATATCGTAGAGCCCTCGGCCGCGTTCCGATAGACCCGTTCCACGTAAGGGCTGGATTCGGCCCAGCGGTTCAAATTGGCGAGCACGAACGTCATCCCCGAGGGCTGGAAGCCGTCGGGCCGGAACCTTTCGTCGATATGCAGATACCCCGTGCCGAGGCTCAGGGTCTCGGCCAGCCAGCGGTCGCGGGTATCGGCCGCGGGCCCGGGTATGTGGGCGCGCCGTCCGCCCAACAGGACGACGGCCTGGCAGGCGGGGCTCTCGAATACGGCGTCCTTTGGAGTATGGGAACGTATCCACGCCATGGTTTCGGGCAGGAATTTAGCCGGGCCGCGCAGGTTCGCCCGGGCTTGGAGGAGGTTTGGGAGCAGGGCGGCCGCCAGAAAAACGAGGAGAACGGCGTCGCGCGTCCGGCGGCCGCGCAGGATTTCCCGCGCGCCGGCCACGATCAGCAGCCAGCCCGCCGGCAGGAGCGCCAGGGCGTAGCGAGGCGACGCCGAGAGCCAGTCCAGATGGACGCAGACGATCCCCGCGGCGCAGGCCGTCAGGACGAAAACCGGCCGCGCGCCTTCGCCACGCATGAGGCGGCGGGCTCCCCAGCCGGCCAATATCAGCGCGGCCGCGCCTAAAAGGGCCCGCAGCGGGGCGCCAAGCAGCTCCAGCCCCAGGACCCCCGCGCCGAAGAAATTCGCCAGCATGGCGCCGGCGTGTTCCGCCAGCGCGCGGGGCGAGGCGAGCCGCGCGGTTTGGGAGGCGAAATTATCCAGGTAGCCGCTCGTTTCGGTGACGGCGAACTGGCTGCGCGCCGTCCATAGGGCGAACGGCGCCAGCGCCGCCGCCAGGAAGAGCCCCGCGCGGCGCCAACCGTCCCGCCAGCCGATCGCCGCGGCCAGGGCGGCCGGAAGCAGGAAGCCCAGGGGGCGCAGGACGGCGGCCCAGCCGGCGAGTGCCGCCGCCAGCAGCAGGCGTCCGCGGGAGCTCGGGCGGTCCAAGGTCGCGCAGAGATACAGCGAAACGGCGAGGAACGGCATGTCCGGCAGGACGAGCGTCGTTCTGCGCACGAAAAGCGGATTGGCCGCCAGGAGCAGCAAGGCCCAGGCTCCGTCGCGGCGCCCCAGCAGCCGGGCGGCGAGGCGCCAGAAGAAAAACAGCGCCGTCGCGGCGGCCGCCAGGCCGGCGAGCCGCAGGAGGTCCCAGCGGGGGGCCAGCAGACGGATCGGGAGGCAAAGCAGCCAGGCGAGGCCGGGCAGGGGCTCGGCGACCGGCAGGCCAGTCGCGTCGGGCCACGAGAAGCTCCCGTGGGACAGCGACCTGGCCAGGATGATGTGCAGCGCGTCGTCGCCCACCGAGCCGACCGGGGCGCCGCGCGCTGCCGTGATATAGACGGCGGCTAAAAGCAGGCCCGCCAGGACGAGTCCCGCGTCAGTCCAGCGCGGGCCCGCCGTCCGTCCCTTCGCGATTCGCCAAAGCATGGCCTTCCCGGTTAATTTTAGCTAAACGGCGGCGCGAATACGTGAAATACGTGAAAACGTGAAAGCGGGGCACCGTGATTTGCTAGACTCATAGTCTAAGGCATGGCCAGCAAGAATCATGGCATGAAGGCGCTGGTGCTTTCGGGCGGCAAGGGCAGCCGGCTGCGTCCCATCACGCACACCTCCGCCAAGCAGCTCATCCCGATCGTCAACAAGCCGATCCTGTTCTACGGCCTGGAGGCCATCGCCAAGGCGGGCATAAAGGAAGTCGGGATCGTGGTCGGCGAGACCCAGGCCGAGATCCGCGCCGCGGTGGGCGACGGCTCGGCCTTCGGCTTCAAGGCCGTCTACATTCCCCAGGAGGCGCCGCTGGGCCTGGCCCATGCGGTGAAGATTTCGCGCAAGTTCATGGGCGATTCGCCCTTCCTGATGTTCTTGGGCGACAACCTGCTCAAGAGCGGCCTGGGCCCCTTGGTGGATGAATTCTTCGCGCAGAAGCCCAACGCCCAGATCCTGGTGACCCCGGTTCCCAACCCCTCGGCCTTCGGGGTCGTCGAGCTCGAGGGGGGCAAGGTCGCGCGCCTGGTCGAGAAGCCCCGCCAGCCCAAGAGCGATCTGGCCTTGGTCGGGGTCTACCTGTTCGACCGGACCATATTCAAGGCGATCGACCACATCCGGCCCTCCGCGCGGGGCGAACTGGAGATCACCGACGCCATCCAATGGCTGGTCGACAACGATTTCACCGTGGTCAGCCGGCGCACCGACGGGTGGTGGAAGGACACCGGCAAGCTCGAGGACCTGCTCGAGGCCAACCGGCTCATTCACGAGACGATCAAGCACTCGATCCACAAGGACGCCCGCGTCGACGCGCTCTCGCGCCTGGAGGGCCGCGTGGTCCTGGAGGCGGGGGCCCAGGTGGTCGAGTCCGTCATCCGGGGCCCGGCCGTCATCGGCGCCAACACCCGCATCATCCGCTCCTACGTCGGCCCCTACAGTTCGATCTACTTCGACGCCCTGGTGGAGAACTCGGAGATCGAGCACTCCATCGTGCTGGAGCACGCCCGCATCCGCGACATCCGGCGCATACAGGACTCGCTCATCGGGCAGCGCGTCGAGTTGGTCCGCTCCGGGGCCAAACCCGAGGCCTTCCGGATCATGGCGGGCGATTCCAGCCGTTTCGAGATACCCTGAGGAGGCGGCATGAAGCATGACAAGCTGTGGCTGGTGACGGGCGGGGCGGGCTTCATCGGTTCCAACATCGTCTCCGAGCTCGTGCGCCTGCGGCGGCGCGTGCGGGTGCTCGACAACCTCTGCACGGGCAGCCTGGAGCACATGGCGTCCTTCAAGGACAAGATCGAGTTCATGCGCGGCGATATACGCGATTTCGCGGACTGCCGGCGGGCGGTCAAGGGCGCCGACGTCGTCTGCCATCAGGCCGCCATCCGCTCGGTTCCCAAATCCGTGGACAACCCCGGCTCCACCCACGAGTCCAACGCGACCGGGACCCTGAACATGCTCGTCGCCGCGCGCGAGGCCAAGGTCCGGCGCTTCGTATACGCCTCCTCGAGTTCCATCTACGGCGACACCGACCGCTTCCCCCAGCGCGAGGAGCACGCGCCCCGGCCCGTCTCGCCCTACGCGGTGCAGAAGCTCGCGGGCGAGCTCTACGCCATTCTCTTCACCAAGACCTACGGCCTGGAGACCGTGAGCTTGCGCTACTTCAACGTCTTCGGCCCCCGGCAGGACCCCGAGTCGCTCTACTCGGCCGTCATCCCCAAGTTCATGGAGCAGGCCTACCTTGGCCAGCCCCTGGAGGTGCACTGGGACGGCCGCCAATCCCGGGACTTTACCTTCGTGGCCAACGTGGTCCAGGCCAACCTCCTGGCCGGCTCGACCAGGCTCGGCTTGGGCGAGACCTTCAACATCGCCAACGGCCGCTGCTACAGCCTGCTCGACATCATCCGCGTCATCGAGGACATCGTGGGGCGCAAGCTGCCGCGGCGCCACACCCCCAAGCGCCAAGGCGACGTGCGCCGCACCTACGCCGACATCGCCAAGGCCCGGCGCCTGCTCGGCTACCGTCCCGCCGTGGGGCTCGACGAGGGCCTGCGCCTGACCTGGGCGTACTTCGCGCGGCAGTACTTCAAGAAGCCCGGCCGGGCCAAGGCCCTCGCCTGACGATGCGCCTGCTGGTCACCGGCGGCCTGGGCTTTATCGGGTCGAACTTCATCCGCCATTTCCTTGCCCGCAATCCGGCCGCGCGCGTCGTCAACCTGGACCTGCGCACCTACGCGGGCAACCCCGCCAATCTGGCCGGCCTGGCCGCCGGCCGGCGCTACCGCTGGGTCCGGGGCGACATCGCCGACCCCGCGGCGGTCGACCGGGCCATGAAGGGCGCCGACGCCGTGGTGCATTTCGCGGCCGAGACCCACGTGGACCGCTCGATACTCGACGCCTCGGCCTTCCTGCGCACTAACGTCGTGGGCACCCAGGTCCTGCTCGACGCGGCCCTGCGCCGCCGGGTCGGCCGCTTCGTGCACGTAGGCACCGACGAGGTCTACGGCAGCGTGGCCCGGGGATTATCCCGGGAGGGCGACGTCCTGGCCCCCAACAGCCCCTACGCCGCCTCCAAGGCGGCGGCGGACCTGCTGGTGCGCTCCTACACGGTCACCCACGGCCTGCCGGCCGTGATCACGCGCGCCTCCAACAATTTCGGGCCGTACCAATATCCGGAGAAGGCCCTGCCGCTGATGATCACCAACTGGCTGGGCGGCCGGCCCTTTCCGCTCTACGGCGACGGCCGCAACGTGCGCGACTGGCTCTTCGTGCTCGACCACGCCCGGGCCCTGGAGCTGGTCCTGCGCAAGGGCCGGCCGGGCGAGATATACAATATCGGCGGCACGCATTCCTGCGACAACCGCGGGCTTATCGATGCGGTCCGGTGCGTCATGGGCGTGGGGCCGGAGCTCGTGCGCCGGGTGCCGGACCGGCCGGGCCACGACCGGCGCTACGCCCTGGACTGCGGCAAGCTCAAGGCCCTGGGATTTTCGCACGCCTACGATTTCAAGGCCGCCCTGCGCCTGACGGTGGAGTGGTACCGGGCGCACGAGCCGTGGTGGCGGCCACTCAAGGCCGCCGGCGGCTACCGGGCGTACTACCGCGCGCAGTACGCCCGCCGGCTGGGAGGCCCGCGTGGCCGCTAGGGCCCGCCTGAAAGGCAACCAGCGCCCTGCGGCGCCGCTGCACTGGGCCCAGGCCGGAGGCTGGATCGAGGCCGTGGTGGGCTCGATGTTCTCGGGCAAGACCCAGGAGCTCATCCGCCGCCTGCGCCTGTGCACCATCGCGCGCCAGAAGGTCCAGGTCTTCAACCACGCCCTGGACGTGCGCTACGCCAAGGACCACATCGTATCGCACGACTCCGCCAAGATCCCCTCTCAGGCGGTGGCCAAGGCCAAGGACATACTGGAGCTCGTCGCGCCCGAGACGCAGGTGGTGGGCATAGACGAGGTGCAGTTCTTCGACGAGGCCGTCGTGGAGGTCTGCGAGGCCCTGGCCGACGAGGGGCGGCGGGTCATCGTGGCCGGCCTGGACCAGGACTACCGGGGCGTGCCCTTCCCGGTGACGTCCCGCATCATGGGCGTGGCCGAGTTCGTCACGAAGAACCTGGCCGTCTGCTCGGTCTGCGGAGGCCCCGCCAACCGCTCCCAGCGGCTCTCCAGCACCAAGAAGCTCATCGAGGTGGGCGCCGCGGACAAATACGAGGCCCGCTGCCGGGCCTGCTTCCGGCGCTGAAAACGGCAAGCCCGGCCGTCGTACTCGAGGTTCGCGCGCGCCAGGTGGTATGCGGAACCGAAGAGATGGGCGATATCTCGCCCAGTTCCTCGAACTTGATACTATCGGCCCGACCAAGGAATAGTCGGGCCGGCCTCGCGATCCCTGG
>JAQUMZ010000015.1 GCA_028717865.1 Elusimicrobiota bacterium
TTCCGATCTGATGACGATTTCGGCGTCGTCGATTTGATGGCGACGATCTTGGCCAAGGCGGGCCACCGGGTCAGCACCAGCGCCTCCGGGCTGGAGACGCTCCAGAAGCTTGGCTTGCAGCCCGACGATCCCGCCGCGAAACTCCCCGATCTGTTGGTCCTCGACATCATGATGCCGAAGTCGGACGGCTACACCGTGGGCACCGTCATCCGCAACAATCCCCGGACCCGGGCCCTGCCCATCGTCGTGGTGTCCGCCCTGCGCGAGATGAGCCGGCTGTTCACGGCCACCGTGCAGGTCGAAGGCTTCATCACCAAGCCGTTCTCTCCGGAGGACCTGATCTCCACGATCGCCAAGGTTCTCAGCGACAGCAAGGCCAAAGCCAAGAGGTAGCAGCGGCCGCCGGGCGAGGGCGGCGGGTTCCTCGGCTAGGCGGAAGCGATATCCGTCCGACGGTCCCGCAGGAACGGCAATTTGGCGCGCGTGGCCAGCACGAGGTCGCGGCCGACGTCGGCCGCGGCTACGAATACGGCCTCCGCTTCGCGGCAGTCGAGCACGACCCGGCCCAGCGGGTCGTATATCATCGAGTTGCCGCAGTATTCGGTCCGGGGGTCCCGGCCCGTGCGATTGACTCCGACCACGTAGGCTTGGTTCTCTATGGCGCGGGCCTGCAGCAGCCGCGTCCAGTGCTCGGCGCGCCGGGCGGGCCAGGAGGCGATCACGACGTAAAGATCCGCGCGCGCCGCCGCGTTCCAGAACAGGTAGGGAAAGCGCAGGTCGAAGCAGACGGCCGGGACCACGGACATGCCCTGGATTATGAAGTTGATCTGCCGCGAGCCCGGCAGATAGGCCTTGTCCTCCTCCGTCAGGGAAAAAAGGTGCAGCTTGGAATAGGAGGCGAAAAGCGCGCCCTCTTTGTCCATGGTCAGCAGATTGTTGCGTCCCGCCTGCGCGCCGCCGAAGGTGACGCACATGCGGTGGCGCCGGGCCAAATCGCTGAAGAAGGACAAATCCGAGGCGTCGAGCGCGGTCTTCAGCGGGTCCATGGAGAAGCCGGAGAGCGTCATCTCGGGGAACACCATCCAATCGATTCCGTCCTTGGCGGAGCAGTCGCTGAGGAGAGAGAGGATCTTTTTCTTCGTCGCGGCCTTGTCCTCCCAGGCCATGTCCAGCTGGCAGATGGCGATTCTCATGACGGTGTGATTCTACAAAGTCCCGGCGGCTTGGCGCGAGGCCGAATCCCGCCGGCCGCCTTCTGCTATCATTATTGCCGCATGAGGGATGCGCGGCGGCGGGAGGCGGCCGTGGCGGCGGGGTTCGCCGTCCTTGTCCTGTTTTTGTTCTCCGCCAAGCCCTTCCACATGGATGAGCCGTTCTTTCTGGCCATCGCCCGGCACATCCTTCAGGATCCCCTGCATCCCTTCGCGTTCGACTACAATTGGTACGGCAGCCGCGTCCCCATGTCGGCCATCAACAACACCCCGCCGTTGGTGGATTATCTTCTGGCCGCCGGCTGGTCGCTTTCGGGCGGGCGCGAATGGCTGACGCGCATCTTCTTCCTGCCCTGGGACATCGCCGCCGCCGTATCCCTTTATTATATCGCCGCGCGCTTCCTTTCGCGCCCGCTGTGGCCCGTTCTGATAGTCATCGCCAGTCCGGCCTATATGATCAATTTGAATCATGTGATGCCGGAGCGCTTGGTCGCGGGCTTTGCGTTCCCGTGCCTGTGGTTCCTGATCCGGGCCGTGGACCAGGCGCGCCCGGCCCTGTTTTGGCTGTCGGCGGCATGCTTCGCGGGCGCGCTGCTGTCTAAGTACGGAGCGGTCTTCCTCGTTTTGCCGGTGCTGGCTTACGCTCGCGAGCGGGGCGTGTCGAGCCGGCGGCAGGCCGCGTATTTCGCCGTTGGCTTCGGCGCCCTGCTGGCCTACCTGGCCTGGCAGGCGCTCTGCGGAGGGCGGGCCGCGAACGCGGTTTGGGCGGTGACGAGCCAGTCCAGCGCGATGTTCTGGTCCTCCTGGCCGCACAAGCTGCGCTCCTTCCTGGCCTTTACGGCGGGTTGCGGCGCAACCGCGATCTTCTGGCCCTATCTGGCCTATCCCAGGCGGAGTTTGCCGGCGATCGCGGCGGCCGCCGCCGGCGCGCTGTTCGTTCCAGGGCTCGACTTGGCGCCGCTGGTGCGGCCGATCGATCGTTGGACCGGGCTCGTCCTGGCCTGTGGGGCGGCCTGGGGCCTGGCCGGCCTCTTCGCCGACGCCCGCAAGCCCGGCTGGAAGCTTTGGGCGCCGTGGATCATGTCCGTGGCCTTGGTTCAGTTGTGTCTTTACTGGTCCATCATGGCCAGGCTGATATTGTTCCTGGTTCCGCCGTTGACTTTCGGCCTGGCCGAGACGCTGGAAGCGCGCCGCCGCCCCCTTCCCGCCGGATTGTATCCCCTCACGCTGGCCGCGACCCTGGCCCTGAGCCTGGCCCTGGCCCAGGTCGATTATCGCTATGCCGCCGCCCAGAAGCAGGCGGCCGGCCAAATCGCGCGGCAATACCTGGCCGCGGGCCGGCGCGTCTGGTGCATCCCGCATTGGGGACTGCAGCATTATCTGGAGGCCGCCGGGGCGATCGAGATGGATTTTTCGCGCGGAGGCTGGGACCTGGTCCGGCCCGGGGACGTCGTGGTCCTGACGCGGGTCAATTCCAACGTTTACCGGCCGCGGCGCCCGCTGTTGGCGGACGTCCACGGCTGGACGATCGGCGCCGGCATGCCCCTTCGACTCGTCAGCGGCTGGACCGGGGAAGGGGGATTTTATTCCAACGTGTCGGGCTTCCTGCCCTTCTCGTGGAGCCGCGAGCCGCTGGAGGAATTTACCGTGCTCGAGGTCCGGGACCGACCCCGTTCTGCGCCTTAGTCGGCTGCGGCAAATCTAGCGCGAAGACGCTGCCGCCGCCCGGCCGGTCCTCGACATGGATATCGCCGCGCAGGGCCTGGGCGGCCGCGCGGCAGAAGGCCAGGCCGACGCCGGTGCCTTGGCTCCGATCCCCGGTGGCGTACTTGTCGAAAAGGCGCGGCTTTTGCTCCTTGGGAATTCCCGGGCCGCGGTCGCATACGGCCACGCGCAGACCCGCCGGAGTGCGAGCGGCTTCCAGCGTCACTTCCGTTCCCCGCGGGGAGAATTTCAAGGCGTTGGAGGCGAGATTGACCAGGATGCGGAAGAGCAGGTTCGCGTCGCTGATCAGCCGGCTCGACTCCGGCGGAATCACGACGCGCAGGCTGACGCCGCGGTTGCGGCACCAGCCCCGGAACAGCTCGGAAACCTTGCCCGCCAGCTCGTCGAGCTGGACGGCGGCCAGATCGGGCTTGAGGCAGGCTGTTTCCGCCTGGCCCAGGTCCAGCAGGTCGTTGAGCATCAAAAGCATGAATTCCGCGGCGGTGCCGGCCGAGGTCAGGAGGTTGTGGTGGTCCTTGTCGCTGATCAATCCGTATTGGGCGGCCAATTGGAGGGTCCCCTTGATCGAGGCCAGCGGGGCTTTCAAATCGTGCACGATCATGTCGGTCAGGTCCTGCCGGGCGCGATGGCGCAGTTCGAGCTCGTAATTACGGCGGGCGAGGGTGTCGCGGGATTGCTTGAGCTTGAGATGGGCCTGCACGCGGGCCAGGAGCTCCTCTACGGCGAAGGGTTTGGGGATGTAGTCTTGCGCGCCGAGGTTGAAGCATTTCAGGCGGGTCTTGAGATCGCTCGATGCGGTCAAGAACATGAAGGGGGGGTCTCCGCCCGCGGCCAAGTTGAATTCCTTGGCCAGCTCCAGCCCGTTGCCGTCGGGCAGGCCGATGTCAATGATCAGCAGGTCGAATTTGACGGAGTGAAAAATCTTTCGGGCTTCGGCGGCGGTCCCGCAGACGAAGGATTCGAAGCCGGCGTTTTCAAGCACCGTTTTCGCGTAGCCTTGAATGTTGGCGTCATCCTCTATTACTAGTATGCGTTGTCCCATATGGCCTAGTATGACCATCGGCGAAGGTCTTGTCAAGCCGAGCCAAGCCTATATCCGCCAACCGAAAGAAAGGGCTGCCTGAGCTGCCTGGAGAAGGACGAGTAAAACGGCCGAGCCGTCAGCTCATGTCGTTTGCGCTGACGGCTCGGAACCGACGGCCGAAGGCCGGCGGAAGAACCGCTGGTGCGGGTTTCTTTGGAAACACGGTTCCGGTCGTCGCTGCGCGCCGCCCGGTTGCGCTCGGTAAACGGCCGCCGAGCTCTCGTTTAACGGCTGACCGAGCTCGTGGCCTGACCCCCGGACGCCCCTACAGCTGTTCATTTTTCGCCGGATCGCCCGAGCCCGAGGTCATGCGCCAGCCGCCGTTCAGGCGACGATGCCTTTTTCGCGCAGGAAGTGGCGGATTTTGGAGCGGGCGCGGGCGGTCTTGACGAAAATCAGCCAATCTTTCTTGGGCACCGAGCCGCGTTTGGTGAGGATCTTGCAGATGTCCCCGGACTTGAGCTGGTAATCGAGCTTCACCATCTTGTTGTTGACCTGGGCGCCCACGCAGGCCATGCCCACCTCGGTGTGCACGGCGAAGGCGAAATCGAGGGGCGTGGCGCCGGCCGGCAAGGCCTTGACCTCGCCCGCGGGCGTGAAGACGAAAACCTGGTTGAGCTCGAGATCGGTCTTGAGGCTGTCCAGGAATTCCCGCGGGCTCTTGAGATCCTGCAGCCACTCGATCCATTGCCGCAGCCAGTTGAGTTTCTCCTCCAGGTGGGCGTCCTTGGCGTGCTCGCCCGTCTTGTAGCGCCAGTGCGCCGCGATGCCGTACTCGGCGGTGCGATGCATCTCCTCCGTGCGGATCTGGATTTCCACGAGCTCGCCCCCGGGACCCATCACGGTGGTGTGGAGGCTTTGATACAGGTTCATTTTCGGGATGGAGATGTAGTCGGTGAACGAGCCCGCCACCGGCTTGTATTGGGTGTGCACGATGCCCAGCAGAGCGTAGCAATTGGCCAACGTGTCGGTGATGACGCGCACGCCGAGGGCGTCCTGGATCTCCTCGAAGGATTTGTTCTGCCGGCGCATCTTGCCGTAGATCGAATAGAGGCTTTTGGAGCGCGAAAGTATTCGGTGGGGGATTCCGCTGTCGGCCAGGGCTCTTTCCACGGATTCCTTGAAGCGCCGCAGCGTCGCCTCCCGCGTGGCCAGCATCGCGGTGACCTTAGCCTCCAATTCGGCGAATTCTTGGGGCCAAAGCCTTTGGAAGGCCAGGTCCTCCAGCCGGCCCTTGAGCTGGAACATGCCCAGCCGGTGGGCCAGCGGCGCGTAAAGGGAAATGGTCTCGTGGGCGATGCGCTGCTGCTTCTCCGGGGGCAGATAGCCCAGGGTCTGCATGTTGTGCAGGCGGTCGGCCAGCTTGATGACGATGACCCGGATGTCTTGCGCGGTGGCCAGCAGCATCTTGCGCCAGTTCTCGGCCTGGATGTCGTCCCGGGAGGAATATTCCAGGTGCTCCAGCTTGGTGACGCCCAGGACCAGCCGGGTGATCTCCTCGCCGAATTCCGCGCGCATGGTTTCCCGGTTGACCGGGGTGTCCTCGAGCACGTCGTGCAGCAGGCCCGCGCAGATCGTGGGCAGATCCAGCTTCCAGTCCACCAGCGAGGAGGCCACGGACATGCAATGGGAAAAATACCGCTCTCCCGATGCGCGTTCCTGGTCGCCGTGGGCCTGGATCGAATAGGCGTAGGCCTTGCGCAAGATCGCGGTGTCGACATGGGGGGCGTACGCCGAGAACTTCGCCACCAGCTCGTCCTGGTCGTAAGCGTTCATGGCGCGTCCGCGCGCAGGCCGCCGATGATTTCCCGGGCCGCGCGGGCCGGCGCGCCGCTCTCGCCCAGCCGGCCGCGCAGTTCCAGCAGTTTTTCCCGCACGGCTTGGAGCCGCTGCGGGTCGTCCAGGAAGCCGGCGGCCGCCTCGGCCACTCGGCCCGCGACGGCCTCGCCCTGGATCAGCTCCGGTACGAGTTCGCGGCCGGCCAGAATATTGGCCATGGCGATGCGGGGGACCCGGATCAGGGCGCGGGCCACGGCGTAGGTCGGCCAGGACATTTTGTAGACCACGATCATGGGCACGCCCAGCAGCGCGTTTTCCAGGGTGGCCGTGCCGGAGGACGAGAGGACCAGGTCCGGTTGGCCCCGGCGCAGGTAGCCCGTCTCGCGTACCAGTTCGGCGCGGCCCGCTGCCGCGCCGTAGGCCGCGTCGGGTAGATGCGGCGAGGCGAAAAGCAGGGCGCGCAGGCCGCCGAAGCGCCGGCGCAGCAGGTCCAGGGACTCCAGGAATACGGGCAGATGCCGCCGCACCTCGCCGCCCCGGCTGCCCGGGAGCAGCCCGATCGTGAAGGGCGCCCGGGCGGCGGGGCGCGGCGGCGGGGGGGGGATCAAGTCGAGCAGGGGGTGGCCCACGAAGGCCGCGGGCACGCCGGCCCGGCGGTATATGTCCGCCTCGAACGGGAAGATCACCAGCATCTTGCGCACCAGGCGCTTGAGCGTGCGGACCCGGCCGGGCCGGCTGGCCCAGACTTGGGGGCTGATGAAATAGTAGGCCGGCACCCGCGCCGCCTTGGCCAACTCGAGCACGCAGCGGTTGAAGCCGTAATAATCTATGCAGACCGCGGCCGCGGGCCGGCGCTCGCGCAGGAAGCGGTTGAGGCGCGCGCCCAAACGCAGGAGAAAGCCCAGCTTGGCGGCGGGCTCCCAGAAGCCGGTGATGGCGTGGGCGGCGAGATCCTCGATGAATTCGTCGGCTTCCCGGCGCAGGAAAGTCCCTCCGACGGCGGCGACGCGCGCCCCGGAGGCCTTCAGGGACCTCGCCAGGGCCGAGCCGTGCAGGTCTCCGGAGGGGTCGCCGGCTACGAGCAGGATCAGGGGCGGTTCCATCTCTTCAGCCTGCTGCAGTTGCCACCCCGACGGCTCCGGCTCGCCCCTCCTATGGGCGAGCCGGTTGCGCTCTCGCTTCGCTCAAGCGCTGGCTTAACGGCGGTGACCATGGTCAAAGCCGTGCGCGAGGTTCGCGCCCGACCGAAGGGCGGGTGCGAACCCCGGCGCCGCCACTCCGGGCGGCGCCGTTCTGTTGTACGATTCCTTGCGCGCGTGCTTAACCGCGCCGGCGCGGCGAGTTCCGGCTTCAGTTGAAGAATTCAGGCTAATCTCCCCGCAGCATGTCCTTGCCCACGGTCTTGGCGATGCGGCCCAAATCCTGCGCCCACGGCGGAATCAAGGAGCGGGCTTGCGCGTAGTCCGAGACCTCGTAGCGCTCCAGTTCGTCCGAGATCTGCAGGGCGAGCTTCAGCGCCTCGACGCCGTGCTCGCCGCTGGGCCAGGGCTTGCGGTTGTGGCGTATGCAGTCGAGGAAGTGCTCGTGCTCGTTGCGCAGCGGCTCGGTCTTGGCGAATTTGGGGCGGAGCACCTCGACGTCCTTCAAGGTCTTGATCACCGGGGTCTTGCGCTTGTAGATCTTGAGCGAGGTGCTGCCGTAATCCAGGGAGATGTAGGAGTCTTTTTGGAACACCCGCAGCTTGCGGCTTTTCTCCAGGGAGATGCGGCTGGCGGTCAAGTCCGCGATGCAGCCGGATTTGAAGCGGACCCGGACGTTGGCGATGTCCTCGTGCGCGCCGATGAGGTGCGCGCCCACGGCCTCCAGCGAATCCACGGGCGAGCCCACCAGGGTCAGCAGGATGTCGAGATCGTGGATCATGAGGTCGAGCACTACCCCGATATGGCTCATGCGGGGATCGTAGGGGCCCAAACGCTCGACGGTGATGAAGCGGGGGTTCCGGATGTGCTTGAGGGCCTCCAGAACCGCGGGGTTGAAGCGCTCCACGTGGCCCACCATAAGCACGCAGCCGTTGGCCTCGGCCGCGTCGAGCAGGCAGCGCGCCTCCTCGACCGAGGAGGCGATGGGTTTCTCGATGAGGCAGTGCTTGCCCGCCCGCAAAGCCGCCAGGCCCACTTCCTTGTGCAGCGGGGTGGGCACGGAGACGATGATGGCGTCCGATTTGGCTATGACGTCGCGATAATCGCGCGCGGCCACGGTGTTGCATTGCCAGGCCGCGAACTGGGCCCGCCATAGGTTGGTGTCGCAGACGCCCGACAGCTCGAAATCGGGCGTCTTGCCCAGGACCTTGGCGTGCAGCGTGCCGATCTTGCCGGCGCCCAGCACTCCGATCTTGATGCGGCGGCTGTGGCTCATGGATCCTCCGGGCCTTCCGCGGGCAGCCCGACGATGGCGAGCTTGCGTTCGTCGGCCAGGCGCAGAAAGGAGTCTTTGTCGAAAATAATGGTGGTGCCGGCTTCCACGGCCACGGCGGAGACCTTCGCCTGGGCGAAGGTCTCCAGGGAATCCAGCCCCAGGACCGGGATGTCGAAGCGCGGATCCTGCCGGGGCTTGGCCACCTTGACCACGGTAAGCGGCGTGGCGCGGCCGTGGGCGCGGGCGAGGTCCCGGGCCCGGAGGATGGCGGCGTCCGTGCCTTCCATGGCCTCCACCGCGATGACCGCGCCGTCGCGGACCACCACGGTCTGCCCGATGTCGAAGCCCGCCACGGCCTTGGCCGCGGACCAGCCGAGGCGGATGTCGGCGCGCTCGGTCGCCGCAGGCCGGCGCCGCGTAAGCGCGCCCAGCGGCACCAGCAGATGCGCCAGGAACGTGGCCGAGGAGAGCAGTTCGATGCCGTCCCGGGCGAATTCGTCGGCGACGGCGCGCAGGATCGTGTCCGTGCGCTTGTCGCGCAGCCCCGCCAGGAGCTTGATGGCGCGCAAGTCCGGGCGCACGCCCCCAAACAGCGAGGAGTGCTGCACCTTGCCGACCATGACCGCCCGGCTCACGCCGGCGGCCCGCAAATGCGCGATCGGCTTGGAGATCTGGCCCAGGGGGAAGTACGCCACCGAACCGCAGAGGGCTTCGAGGGCCGGGTCGGTCACGCCGGAAATGCCCAAAGCCACGACCGGCACGCCCATGCGCCGGGCCTCCGCCGCGAAGAGCAGCGGAAAGCGTCCGGAGCCGGCGAGCAGGCCGATGGGCCGGTTCAGGCGGCCGCCTCCTCGCCGACGCCCGCGGCCCTGGCGCCGCGCAGGATGCCGCGCTTGGCCGAGGCGATGAAATCCAGCAATTCGGCCACTTCCGGCGTGGACGGAGCGGCGCGCAAGGTTTTCACGGCCTCTTCCAGGCGCAGGCCCCGCAGGAACAGGGTTCGATAGGCGTTGCGCAGGGCGCGGATGGCCGCCGGGGCCAGGCCCGCGCGGCGCAGGCCCACCAGGTTGAGGCCGCGCAGGCTCGCGCGGTCGCCCTGGGCCAGGCAGAAGGGCAGGATGTCCTTGCCGATCATCGAGCCCGCGCTGGTCATCGACAGGCGGCCGACGCGGACGAACTGATGCACCCCGACGAGAGCGGAAATGACGGCGCGGTCGCCCACGGTGACGTGCCCCGCCAAGCCGGTCGCGTTGGCGAGTATGACGTCGTCGCCGACGCGGCAATCGTGCGCCACGTGCGAGAACGCCATGAACAGGCCGCCCGAGCCGATGCGCGTCTCGGCCGTGGCCGTCGTGCCGCGGTGGATCGTCACGCCCTCGCGCAGGGTGTTGCGGTCGCCCATGACCACGCGGGTCGGTTCGCCGGCGTACTTGAGGTCTTGCGGCGGGGTGCCCACGAACGCGGAGGCGACGAGCCGGTTGTCGCGGCCCAGGACGGCGTGTTCGATGACGCAATGGGGGCCGACGCGGCAGCCGGGCCCGATGACGGTTTCGGGGCCGATCACGCAGCCGGGCCCGATGTCGGCGGTGGGATCTATGTGGGCGCCGGGGTGTATGACGGCGCTGGGGTGGATGGGCATCTCAAGCTCCTCGGTCGACCAGGGCGAAGGTCAGTTCCGCCTCGGCGACCAATTTGTCGTTGACGAAGGCCTTCCCGATGAATTTCCCCGCCCGGCCGATGCGCAGGGCCTGCAGACGCAGCTTGAGGACGCTGCCGGGAAAGACCGGGGCCCGGAACTTGACGCCCTCGAGCCCCATGAAATAGGCCAGCTTGCCGGCGAAATCGGGCTTGGAGAGAACCATGGCGCAGGCGGTCTGGGCCATGGCCTCGATGATGAGCACCCCGGGCATGACCGGGTGGCCCGGGAAGTGCCCGGCGAAGAAGGGCTCGTTGACGGTGACGCATTTCGTGCCTACGGCGATTTTGTCCTCCTCGACGACTTCCACGTGGTCCACGAGCAGGAACGGGTAGCGGTGCGGGATGGCCGCCTGGATAGCGCGGATATCCAGCACGCGCGCGGCGGTTGTTTCTTCGGGCATGTCAGGCCTCCAAGGCGGCGGATTTCTTGCGCAGCGACCGGGCGGCTTCGTTGAGCCGCTTGGCGAACTCCACGTTGTGGGAGTGGCCCAGGCATTGCGCCTCGACGCGCATCTTGAACAGCGGCCGGCCGATCAGGGTCAGGTCTCCTATGAGGTCCAGCATCTTGTGCCGGACGAACTCGTCGGGATAGCGCAGGCCCTCCGAGTTGGTGTGGAATTTATCCTTGCCGATGACGATGGCGTTGTCGAGCGAGCCCCCCTGGGCCAGGCCTTGCGAGCGCAGGAACGCCACCTCGTGTTCGAAGCAGAATGTGCGCGCGGGCGCCAGTTCCTCGAGGTATGTCCGCGGATCGAGTTCCAGCCGCAGGGCCATGCGCGGCATGAGGGGATGGTCGTGGATCAAAACCGCCTCGATCTCGAATTGTTCGGCGGGGACGGCCCGGTAACGCGCGGCGCCGTCGCTGTAGGTGACCTCGCCGGGTATGTGCTGCCAGCGCTTGGGCGCCGCCAGCGCCTCCAGGCCGGCTTCCAGCAGGGCCTGGGCGAAAGGGCGGGCCGAGCCGTCCAGGATGGGGGGTTCGTTGGCGGAGACGAGGATGTCCACGTTGTCGAGCCCGATCCCGGTGCAGGCCGAGAGCACGTGCTCCACGGTGTGAACCTTGGCCGGACCCGCGCCCAGGTTGGTGCCGCGGACGGTGGTGATCACGTTGCCGAGCCGCGCCGGGATCATGGGCGAGCCGGGCAGATCGGCGCGGAAGAAGCGGATGCCGGAGCCGGCCGGAGCCGGCCGGAACGTGATTTCGGAGCGGTTGCCCGTGTGCAGTCCTATACCCTTGAGGGTCGTCTCGCCCCGAAGCGTGGTCTGGGGACAAGACGCGTCCGTCGCGCTTGACTGGTTCACTTATGCCTCCGGTTTCCCGCCCTCGGCCCGCGGCTGCGGCGGCCGGCGCAGCGCCTTGAGCGCGGCGTGCATCTCGGGCAGCTTTCCAAAAAGGGCCTGCAGCTTGAACGCCTCGCGGTGCGGCCGGGCCGGGGAGCCGAATAGGATCTGGCCGGGCTCGACGTCGGACATTATTCCGCTCTGCGCCGCCACTTGCGCGCGGTCGCCGATGCGCAGGTGCCCGGCCACGCCGACCTGTCCGCCCAAGACGACGAAATCCCCCACGGTCGTCGACCCCGCCACGCCCACCTGCGCCACGAGCAGGCAGCCGCGGCCGAGCCGGCAGTTGTGTCCGATCTGGACCAGATTGTCGATCTTGGTCCCGGCGCCGATCACGGTCGAGCCCACGGTGCCGCGGTCGATCGTGGAGTTGGCCCCGATCTCCACGTCGTCCTGGACCACCACGTTGCCGAGTTGCGGGATCTTGCGATGCTGGCCGGTCTTGCGGTCCGTGGAGAATCCGTACCCGTCGGCGCCGATCACCACGCCGGGATGCAGGATGCAGCGGTCTCCCACGACGCAATGGTCGCGGATGGTCACCTGGGGATAGATCGTGCACCGGCGGCCGATGCGCGCGTTCTCGCCGATGTGGCATTGGGACCCGATGGTCGTTTCCGTTCCGATCTCGGCGCCGCGCTCGATGACGGTGAACGGGCCCACGCCGACGCCCGCGGCCAGCTTGGCCTGGTAATGGATCGAGGCCTTGGCGTCCACGGTCGGCAGCGGCCGAGGCCGGGCGGAATCGACCAGGCTCAGGATCAGGGAGAAGGCGTATTGCGGATCGTCGACGAAGATGCGGGCCCGCGCCGGGCACGGGATTTTCGGCGCCGAGGCGGGCAGAATGACGCAGCCGGCGCGAGTGGCGGCCGCCGCGTCGAGATAGCGCATGTTGCCCAGGAATGAAACGTCCTCCGGCCCGGCTTCGCAGAGAGCGGCGACGCCGCGGATGGAGGCGGCGGTGTCGCCCTCGGCCCGGCCCGCCACGATTCGGGCCAGTTCGGCGACCGATTTGGGCAGCGCGGACGGCTCGGTGGTTCCCATCTTATTGCCCCCGGATGTACTCGAGAATTTTGTCGGTCAGGTCCACGGCGTTGTGCCCGTAGAGGATGGCGCCGCGGTCTACGATGACGCTGACTCCCTCGCGCCGGGCCACCTCCTTGACGGCCAGGTACAGTTTGCCCAGCAGGATTTCGGATTTGCGCGCCTCCAGTTTCAGCAGGCCCTGCTCGGCCGCCGCCTGCTGTTCGCGCGCCTCGGCCTCCGTGCGCGCCAGTTCGGCGGCGGCGGCGGCGATTCTGTCGTCGAGCGCCTGCGGGGAGCCGGCCGGAGGCTCCGGCCGCGGCGGTTCTCCGGCGCCGGGGACGTCGGCGGCGGGGGCGGGCGGCGCCGCGGGGACCGGAACCGGGAGCGGTTGGGGGGGAGCGGCTACGGCCGGTCCCGCGGCGGCCTCCGGAAGATCGATTACCGGCGGCGTTGCGATGGGCGGCGCGGCGGCGACCGTTCCGGCGTCGGCCGGAGGGGCTTCGACGGGCGGCGCGGGGGCCTCGGACGGTCCGAAACCGGGCAGCCCCGCCAGGGCGGGGTTCAACGACTCCGGTTCCGATGGGCGCGGCGCCGCGGCCGAGCTGACCGATACGGCGGGGGAACTGCTCGCGGCGGCCGCGGGGGCGACTGGTTCGGCCTTGACGGCCGGTTCTGCGCTCAAGGCGAGCGCGGCGGCGGGACCGCTCGAAACGACGGCGGGTACGACGGGCTCGGCCGCAATGGTCGGGGAACTGCGCGCGACCAGCGGGGGGGCGGCCGCGGCGGTTTGAGGCGGGGCCGGAGCCGAAACGGGGGCGGCGGCTGCGGCGGACGTGGAAGCGGCCATGACCGCCCGCTGGACCTTGAGCTCGTCGAGTTCGGCGCGCAGGCGCAGAACTCCGGCCTTGCGCAGGTTGATCTGCTCCTCGGCCTGGCGCACCGCCTCTTCGAAGCTTTCCTTGGCCTTCTTGGTTTCGGGAAAGAGGGCGAAAAGGCGCTTCATGTCCACGAAGCCGATGTTGCCGCGCTGGGCGCGGTTCTCCTCAAGGGAAAGCTCGATGGCTTTCGCGGGAGCGGCCCAAGCCAGCGCGAGCAGGGCCGCGGCGAGCATGCTTGCGTGCGGTGTTTTCATAGTTAAGTTTTATTTATTTCAGAAGAGATTTCCCAGCCCAAAGTTGATCTGATACAGCCTTTCTCCCGGACGATGATTGAAGCCGTAGCCCCAATCCAGGCGGATGGGAAAGGCCGGCGTCGTGAACCGGATTCCGATTCCCGCGTCGCACTTGAGGTCCTGGATGCCGGGTCCGACGTGCGCGCGGACGTCCCGGAGCCGATCCCAGGCCGAGCCGATGTCGAAGAACCCCACCAGCTTGACGATGGTGCGCTTGCGCTCGCGGGCCAGGGGAAAACCCAGCTCGACGTTGGCCACGTCGTAGACCTTGCCTCCCGTGGGGAAGCCCACCTCGCCCGCGGCCGCGTAGCCGCGCAGGCTGTCCTGGCCGCCCACGAAGAAGCGTTCGAAGACCGGGACTTCCTTGGTCTCGTTGAATTGCGTGACATAGGAGGCGCGGTTGTTGAAGCTGAGCACCAGGGGGTAATCCTCGACGCGCAGGAGGGTGAAATGGATGGCGTTGGACAGCCAGGGCTTGAACAGATGGACGTCTCCCCGCAGCGGGCCTCCGGTCAGCGCGATGCCCACGGAATTGCGGCTGCCGCGCGCCGGATCCCAGATGTTGTCGCGGGTGTCCCGGGCGAACTCGGCGCTCAGCGACGAGTAGATGCTGGTTCCGGGCGTCAGGGTCCCGAGGAATTCCTGGTCGATGTTTTCCACCGAGACCCGGGAGAGCGTGTAGGTGAGGTTGAGGTGGTACTTGTCCTCCTCGAAGCGGGGGCCCAGCCGGATCGTGCCCCCGGTGCGGCGGTCCACGTAGCCGCTGAGGTTGCTCCCGAACGGGCTGACCCGGCGGGTGTTGAAGAGGTCGAGGCCCAGGCTCATGGGTTTGTTCTTGACCCAGGGCGTCGTCCAGCTGGCGGAATAATCCTGCACGCGTTTTCCGAACGACCACTGCAGGGAGGCGCGTTGGGCCCGGCCGAACAGGTTCATATGCTGCAGGGAAAGGGTCCCGATGAGGCCGTCCACGGACGAGTAAGCGGCGCCGGCGGTAAGCATTCCGGGCTTGCCTTCCGTCACGTCGAAAATCACGTCGACCCGGTCGGGATCCTGGGTGGGCTGGATGTCTATTTCGACGTCGTCCATGAAGCCCAGGTTCATGATGCGTTCGCGGCTCTTCCGGATGCGCGAAAGGGAGAATATTTGGGCGGGTTTGACCGTCACCTCCCGCTTCAGCACGTAGGTCTTGGTCGCCTTGTTGCCCTCGACGTCCACGTGGTCGATGTAAACGATGGGCCCCTCGACGATGTCGAGACGCACGTCCATGAGGTTCGTGGCGGCGTTGAAGGTCTTGACGGGAGTGACGTGCGCGCGCAGGCGCCCCTTGTCCGCGTAGAGCTCCTGGATGGCGCGGATGGAGTCGTCGAACTTCTGCTGGTTGAAAATGCGTCCGCGGCGGTACTCCAAGGCCTTGACCAGCTCCGTGCAGGCGATGACCGCGTTGCCGTCGAAAGAGGTGTCTCCGTGGCGGTAGGGCCGGCCCTCCTCCACGGCAAGGGCGATGTCGATCTTGGTCTTGTCCGAGCTGATCGCCACGGCCGGAGTGCTCACGGACACGTCGAGATAGCCGCGGTTGAGATAGTAGGTCTGGATCTTCTTGACGTCCTCGGGCAGGTCTTTCTCGGAAAACACGCCGGAGCGAAACCAGCCCTTGGGACGGTTCTTCATCTGTTTGACCAGGACCTTGGGCTTGAAGGCCTTGGCGCCGGCCACGGTCACCCGCTCTATGTGGGAGCGGGGGCCCTCGGAGACGGTCCAAGTCACGGTGGCTTGCTGGGCGGCGGTGTCCCGCGCGACGGCGAAGCTGGCCGAGGCGTCCAAGTAGCCTTTTTCCTGGTACTTCGAGAGGATTTTATCCTGGTCCTCCCGCAGTTTCAGTTCGTCAAGCGGATCCTTGGCCTTCTGGGACGTGGCATCCTCCAGCGCGCCCCGGGAGAGCTTCTTGTTCCCCGCGAACTTGACTTTCTTGATGACCGGCTTTTCCTTGAGCAGGAAGGTCAGCCGGACCATCCGTCCGGACCCGGCCACCTTGCGAAATTGCTCCGGGACGGGCTTGTCTAGGGGCGCGACGTCGGCGGCGACCCGTTCGAAGCTGCCCAGGCCCAGGAGGGATTGCACGTCCCGATCCAGGTCGGGGCGGTCGTAGAGATCGCCCTTGCGGGCCTTGATCTGCCGGCGCACGACGCCGGCCTTGACGTTCTTGTTGCCCTCCACCGCGATGTCGCCCAGGACCCAGGGCGGGGCGACGGCGGCGGAGGCCGGGGCGGTGGATATGACGGGTGCGGAGGCCGCCGCGGTGGACACTATGGGCGCGGGAGCCGCCGCGGTGGATACCGCCGGGGTCGAGACCGTGGGGCTGGATACTGCCGGCGCGACGGCAGCCGGGGCGGTGGATACGGTGGGCGCGGGAGCCGGCGCGTCCGATATGACGGGCGCGGACGCCGCGGGGCTGGCTGTGGGAGACGCGGCGGACACCGCGGGCGCTTGGGAAGCTGGAGGGGCGGGCTGGGGTGCTGGGGCCGGCGTCGCCGCGGTGGGCGCCTCGGTTCTGGTCTGCGCGGCCTCTACGTCGCTGGCGTCGGGGAGCGCTTTTTGGTCAGAAAAAGCCGGAAGCTCGCCGGAGGGCAGATCCAGCGAAGTCGCCGCGGCCGGAGATAAGGCTGCCGCGGACAGCAAGACTCCCAGGAGGATGCGCATTGGGACCAAGACAGAAAGTATACAAAATCGTGATTTATTAAGAAATTAACTTAATATCGAAAGTAATCTTGTAATTGAAATATAGACATTTTTCACAATGACTATCCGCAAACTTGCGGGAACCGTAGCCAGTATGGCCTGAAATAGTCGGCCGCCGGCAACGGACGAATAAATCCGCCCCCGGCGACGGTTAGTTCGGTGCGGTCGGAGCAGTGCCGCTCATCGCGTGGAGCATGCAACCCGACCGCGGCTGGCCACAGCCCGTTCGGTGCGCTGCTACGCCGCCGAGACCTTCCGCTTGCCCTCGCGCAGCGGCTTGGCCGCGGGCGCGGGATGGGGCAGGCCTTTCTCCGGATCGTAATAATCCAGGCCGGAGTGGTCGAGCACCTCCTCGTCCATCAGCAGGCGCAGGGTGTTCTTGAGCTTGAGGTGCTGGATGAAGATGTCGTGCTCGGGGCCGAGGTCGGGGCGGCATTGCGGGGACTTGAAATAGAAGGACAGCCATTCCTGTA